>JACIZP010000293.1 GCA_014359355.1 Calditrichota bacterium
CCGCAGGCGCGCTTTCGTTCAGGGCTTACGCTCGGCCAGCTCATGCGCCATGCGGTGGTACTTCTCGTGCACCCCTTCGCCGATCTCATCTTTCTCCACTCGCTCGAACGCAGAGACAAGCTGCGCCTGCTCCGCCCGGGTAAGAACCCTGTCGGCCATGGGAAACAGCACCTGGTTTTCCTTGTCAATGTGCGCCCGTAAGAGCTCCGCGTAGCTCCGAAAGCCCTCCACCACCTGCACGGCGCCCGCAGGATCTCCCTGCGCCCAGGCCACCAGGCCTTCCTGGACCCTGCGCAGGAACCCCCTGCCCATCTCATGTTCCTGCAGCATCACCGTCACAGGCGCGCGCAACGGTGGTTTCCGCTCCAGGAGCTTGAAAAGATGCTCTTCCTCCTTACGATGGTGGCATGCGTCGGCAAAGCTGCGGAAGAAATCCAGCAGCTGCTCGAGACGGGAGTGGTCGACCTGGGCAGTCGCTTCGATGCGCGTTGCTTCCCGCTCTGCCGCTTCCAGCACCGTGAGGATCAGCCGATGTTCCTCGATGAGCGATTCTGTGGGTTTCATCCTTTTCTCCGCTCATTACCGTGCCCGCCACGGGTATAGCTTCGCTATGCCGCCTGCCCCTCTTCTCTGCCCGTTTCCAGGGCGGAGGGCGCCGCGCGTCGCTGCATCAAAGAAATGGGCGGGCAGGTTGTTCGTCACTCGTCTTCTTGCGATCTCGTGTTTCCATGGCTGTCTGCCGGTCAAGACCTTATCATCGTCAGCACCATCTTGAAGCGCTGCTGGGCCTGGACGGCATGCGGCTTGTTGGCCGGCATGAGGATGGCCTGTCCAGCCTCCACCCGGTGAGCAACTCCACTGATGACGACCCTCGCCGCACCCTCCAACACGTGCACCAATGCATCAAAGGGAGCGGTGTGCTCGCTCAGATGTTGCCCCTCATCAAAAGCAAACAGGGTCACCGATCCACCTGCGGCCTGCACTATGGCCCTGCTCACGATGGCTGCAGGCTGGTACTGCACCAGGCCCGTCAGATCAGCGGGCCATTCTGGCACTTCATGTTGCAGAGAGCTCATTGCCTTCCTCCTCATCCGGCGGCGCGGCGTTGCAAGGTACCCGGGGCCAATTTGTCCTGTTGCAGCACTTCGCCCCGCAGGCCGACCACGATGTAGTTAACCTCGATCTTCCGTCGCGCTTCCTCAGCTGCACGCAGCGCTAGGCGCACCAGGCCACTGCAGCACGGCACCTGCATGACCATCACCGTCAGGGACTTGATCTTCGCCTCGTCGATGAGCACGCGTAGTTTCTCCAAGTAGATCTCCTGTCCCTCGTCCAACTTGGGGCAGGCGATGGCGAGGGTGCGTCCGCGCAAGTACTGGCGGTGGAAATCGCCCATCGCGTAGGCCACACAGTCCGCCACCAGGAGAAAATCGCTGCTCTGGAAATGGGGGGTACGCGGCGCGATGAGGTGCAGCTGCACAGGCCATTGCTTGAGTCGCGAAGGCTGGGGTCCACCAGGAGCTTCCTCGGCACTGGGCGCAAAACCCAGGGGACGGGATCCCGGGCAGCCAGCCGGTGGCTGCGTCGCCAGCGCCACATCAGCCGGGATGGGCAGGTCATGCTCCCTCAGATAAGCAAGGGCCGTGTGCAGATACTCCTCTTGGCCATGGTCTGCCAGGTGCTTGAGATGCGCCTTGACGGTGGCGGGCCCCTTGGCCACGATGGTGGCCATGACCGCGCGCTCGTCGTACTCCCCTGCTTCTCGCTCGACCACGGTAATCGCCCCCTCCGGACAATGACCGATGCAGGCTCCGAGACCATCGCAGAAAAGGTCGCTCACCAGACGCGCCTTCCCGTCGATGATCTGCAGCGCCCCTTCCGGACAGTTGGGGATGCACAGGCCGCAGCCAGTGCACTTGTCCTCGTCGATGGTGATGATCTTGCGCTTCACGGTATCTCTCCACTTTTGCATGGCATTTTTGCTTTTGCTGTGCTAAATTTACGACCCGAGCAGCACGAATTCCTTGACTTTGGTCAAGAGAATGCGACTTTCTTTCACGGCCTGGGCACTGGAGGAGAGATGGACCCCGAGCAGATGCTCACCCGTATCGGTCTTTTTCGGCACTTCTCCGCGGAAAGCATTCGCGCCATCGGGCAGATCTGCCTTCCTAAGAAGGTGCACAAGGGGCAGGTCCTTTTCTTGGAGGGGGACAAGGCCTACTCGCTCTACATTCTTGCCAGCGGCGCCGTCCAGCTTTACAAGACCGCTCCTGACGGACGTGAGGTGGTGATCAAGGTAGTCAAACCTGGCGAGATGTTCGCGGAGGCCATCCTCTTCGAACAGGAGCGGTACCCGGCGAGTGCGGTGGCCTTGCGGGAAAGCACTGTCTACCTCCTGCCCAAGGTACAGTTTCACTGTTTGTTGGAGCAAGAACGTTTTCGGAACGAGTTCATCGGCAACCTCCTCAAGAAGCTCCGTTTCCTGACCGAGCAGATGGCGCAGCGCTCGGCGGCAGATGTAGAGGAGCGCCTCTGGTGCTTCTTGGAAGAGCAGTTTGGGTGCAGCACGCGGGTGGTCTCGCCGATTCCCAAGAAAACCGTCGCGGCGGCAATTGGTGCTACACCGGAGACCCTTTCCCGGGTATTGCGCAGGCTGCAGCGCCAGGGCAAACTACGTTGGGAACGGCGGGTGATTGAAATCGACCCGAGCGTATGGAAAGAGCGACAACGGAGGGCTTAACTACACCGGCTGAGGGAGAACGCAACTTTCTTGCGGCGCTTGGGAGCAATGGGCAGCGAGACGAGATGTACCACCAACCAGGGGGGCGTCGTGCGCTGCCGATTTTGTGGCCTTGAGAGGGGCCGGGTGATAAGGAGAGGCTTTCCCCTGTGGAAGGGTCAGAAAGGCACATTGCCCTGAGGTGCACATGCCCCAGGGTTGTCCTCATCCCTGCGGCTTCTCCAGGTTCAAGACTCGCCAAAGGCGAAGGTCCACTTCCTCCGGCACATCGGCCTTGGGCAGGCACTGAAAAAGGCGCACCGTCTTACGGATGGAGTCGACTACGGCGCAACAGTGGGGGCAGGCGGCCAGATGCCTCTTGATGATTTGGCAGCGCTCGGAGTCTATCTCCTCGTCCAGCGCTGCGCAGATATCCTCCAATTTGTTGAGACAGTTGCCGCTCACTTCTTCCTTCGCTCCACATAGTCAGCCAAGCGATCGCGCAGAAAGAGTCGTGCCCGATGGATGTGAGTCTTGACCGTGGCCACGTTCAAATTGAGCATTTCGGCGATCTGTTGCAGAGACAATCCTTCCATATCCTTGAGCACAAACGCCGTCTTGTACTTGGGAGGCAACGCCTCGATGGCCTTTTCCATCACCTCGCGCAGTTCGGAATTGAGCACCAACGCCTCTGGGTTGTCCCCCAGCGAGCGATTGAACGAGGCGAGGTCACGACTCTCGTCGAGGTTGTACTCCTCCAAAGAATAGGTCGCCACCTTGCGTTTGCGGAGCTGCATGAGCGCGTAGTTGGTCGCGATGCGGTAGATCCAGGTGCCCAACTGCGCGTCACCGCGAAAGGTGGGCAACGCCTCCAGCACTTTGAGGAAGGTCTCCTGCATCACCCCCTCTGCTTCATCGGCGTTCCCAGTCAGACGGAGAGCCACGTTGTAGACCATCTGCTCGTACCTTCTGACGATTGCCGCCTGCGCAACACGGTCGCCGGCTTTTGCCCGCTCAATGAGCTCCGCTTCGCTTTCCTGCACCAAAACCATACGCCTTCACCGCAAGGTCCGATCTGATTGCCGCCTGCAAGGTAAGCAAAAGCAATCAGAAATGCAAGCGCAAAATCGGAACTCTGCGGCAAAGGCGCATGGTAGCCTGTGCTCGCTTCAATGAGCAAGAGGCGCGAGGTGGCGATCCACCATCTTCTTCAACTCTTTTTCCGGCACGGCACCGACGATCTTGTCAACCACCTGTCCATCTTTGAACAGAATTAGAGTCGGAATGCCCGTAACCCCGTAGCTCAAGGCCGCCCTGCCGTGGAGGTCAACATTGAGTTTTCCCACCTTGAGCCGGCCTGCATAATCCTCGGCAATCTTCTCCACCACCGGCCCCACCATGCGGCAGGGACCACACCACTCGGCCCAAAAATCCACCAGCACGAGTCCCTTGTAATCGGTCACCTCAGCTGCAAAGTTACTGTCGGTCAGCTCTACAGTCTTTCCCATCTGCTACCTCCTGTTCTTGTTCGATTGTCGAATCTCCACTTCGGTCGATATGTCGCACGCCTTGCGCAGCATGGCAGACACAGAGCAGTAGGTGCTCTGCGACAGCTCGATGGCCCGATCCACGGCTTCGCGAGGCACATCGTCGCCCACAAACACGTACTTGAGGTGGATAGCGGTGAAGACCTTGGGATGCTCAGCAGATTGATCGGCTTCCAATTCCATCCAAAAGTCGTCGAGTTTCACGCGCATCTTCTCGAGAATCGAGGCCACGTCCATGCCGGTGCACCCTGCTAAGGCCATGAGCACGAGCTCCATCGGTCGCGAGCCGGCGTCGCTGCCCCCGACCTTCTGGGAAGCGTCCATCGCCACCCAATGGTTCGAATCCGCCTTGCCCATGAAGCTGAGTCCTTGTACCTGTCTGACCACTGCCCGCATACTTCACCCTTCGCTGATGAACTTGTTCAGTTCCTGAACCAGAGCCTGAATCTGCACCTCAGAAAACCCTTTGGCGCGGGCGCTGCTGGCCACCGTGCCCCATATTGGCTCGCCGCAGGCCAGGCACTTGATGCCCTTCTCCATGAGAAAGCGCACCGAGCGCGGATAGCGACTCACCAGGTCTTCGATTGACGTGTCCCCGTCCACAAGCGGAGTTGTCTTCTGAGGTTTGTTCACCGCTCGTCCTTCCCGGATTGCGTTCGAGCAAGAAGCTTCTTGATGTCTCGCTCGAACACTTCCCTGGGCGTGTAGCCAACGTACTTCTGGTACACGTATCCCTGTTGGTCAATCACAAAGGTCGTCGGGATCGCGTCGATGGGTCCGAAGCCTTTGTACACCTCGTCACTGGCAAGGAGGTTCACATATGGCACCCGGTTCTGGCGGACAAAAGAGCGCACCGCCTCCACACCGTAGCGGCCTCCGGCCACGCCAATCATCGCAAACCCCTTGTCGCCGTAGGCTTTGTGCAGTTCCACGAACTCAGGGATTTCCTTGCGGCAAGGGGGACACCAAGTGTCCCAAAAGTCCACAATCACCACCTTGCCGCGATAATCCGAGAGGCGGTGAACTTTGCCGTCGAGATCCTTGAGGGCAAAGTCGTAGGCCTTGGTCCTCCGCTGCTGCGCCTGCCCTGACCCTCCCGGCAGCCCCAGCGTCAAGAGCACCAACGCCATCACGGCAACCCCGCGTGCGGCAACAGTCTTTCTCATGTATCCCTCCGTGTGCCTCTTTGTACTGTTTTTCCCGATGGTCCTGATAACCAGGTGCGAGCCCAAGCTCGTCGCATCCACGCGCCCCTGGCAACCCGCCAACTACAGATCCCTCAGCCGAGGCCCTGCGGTCCCGGCCCGTTTGGCCACGATGCGCTTAGCCCTGGGCTCGGTCGAAAGTCACTTCTTAGATGAACCCTGCATAGGAAAGTTTCAGACAGAATTCCTGCCGCTTTGCGCAGCAGTGTCTTCTGTCGAATGGGCCTCTGGTGCCTTCCAGAATCCGGAAGTGCCGGAGAGAGCACCTGAGCAAGCCACTCCTGCCAGCACCAGCTTGCAGCGAGCACAAACGGCCTAAACGGCACGCAGACTTCCGCGCAACATCACCCCCTGCGCTGGCTGTTCGGCCGGCTTCGCCGCTCGGCCGACTTCGGACCGCTGGACGGATGCGCCGCCATAGGCAGAAGCCTTGACCTCGAGCACATCCGCAGGATCTGCGGAAAGCAAACAGACGGGGGGAACTTTCGGTTGACGAGGGGAAATTTTTTTTGTATTTTTCAAACCACAATTGCGATGAGCTGACGAACCCTGACTGAGAGAAGGATGAAACTCGGCATTGTCTCGGACGAAATCAGCCTGGACTTCAAGGAGGCGGTATCCCATGGGCTAAGTTGGGGTATCGAGGATTATGAGCTCCGCTGTGTGCGCAGTGGGCGGGTGCCGTGCATCAGCGAGGCGGACTTGCAGACCATCTTAGCCATGAAGAAGGAACGCGGCATCAACATCACTGCCGTGTCGCCTGGCATGTTCAAGCTGACCCTGCACGACCGGGAAGGCCTGCAGCGGGAAATCGGCAAGGTATTCGACGACTCGATGGCTCTGGCCGAGCGGGTAGGCACCAATCTCATCATTACCTTCGGTATCATGCGCGCGGCAGGCGACGAAGATGGCTACCAACAGGTGCTGGACCTCTTCGGCCAACTCACGCGACGTGCCGAGGAACACGGCTTCGTCTTGGCGGTGGAAAACGAACCAGGCTTCTGGTGTGATACCGGCAGCGGGACCGCCCGTGTACTGCAAGCCATCAACTCCCCCCACCTCATGGCCAACTGGGACCCGGGCAACTCCTTTACCGGCGGCGAACGGCCCTATCCCGACGGCTACCGTGCCATTCGCGATTGGGTGATCAACATGCACATCAAGGACTATGTGACCACGCCAGAGGGGCCAAAGGCGGTGGCCGTTGGCCAAGGGGAAATCGACTACACCGGGCAATTGAAGGAGCTGGCGCGCGATCGCGCCCTGCACCACGTCACCTTGGAGACCCACTGCGAACCACTCTTGGAGAAATCCCGGCAAAGTGCTGAATGGTTGCAACGTACCTTGGCTTCACTGTGAGCAATAGGCGAGCTGGATTTGAGGCAACGGACGTCAACGAAGCGGTAACGAGTTGAAAGGACCCACGTCATGAAGGTATTGCAAGAACTGAGCGAAAGCATCATTCGCGGCAAGCTGGCCGATGCCGAGCGGCTGACGAGTCAGGCACTCGCGGAGGGGATTCCTCCTGCCGAAATCCTTAACAAGGGCTTGATCGCTGGCATGAACGTAGTGGGGGAGAAATTCAAGAACAACGAGTTCTACGTGCCTGAGGTGCTGATCGCCGCCAGGGCGATGAAGGGAGCCATGGCCATCCTCAGACCGAAACTTGTGGAGACGGGCGTCAAACCCATTGGTCGCTGCGTGCTGGGAACGGTAAAGGGCGACTTGCACGATATTGGCAAGAACCTAGTAGGTATGATGCTCGAAGGCGCCGGCTTTGAGGTCATCGACCTTGGGGTGGATGTGAGCCCGGACAAATTCGTCGCAACGGCAGAAGAACGACAGGCTCAAGTCATCGGCCTCTCGGCCCTGCTGACCACCACCATGGTAAACATGAAGAGCGTGATTGCCGCCTTGCAAGAACATGGGGCCAGAGACCGCTTCAAGGTGATAATCGGCGGGGCGCCGGTTACCCAGAGCTACGCCGACGAGATTGGCGCTGACGGCTACGCCCCAGATGCCGCTTCCGCTGTGGAAGTGGTCAAGACAATGGTGGCCTGAGCAGGTCGGCCGTTCCTCAGACTTGGATCCGGCGCGAACAGAAAGGCACGCCCTCCTGCGGGCGTGCCTTTCTGCTAAGGGGCGTCGCAAGCCGGCAGCGAACCGTGGATGCACCCTCGAAGCCGGCCAGCGCATGCCGATGTCGCTATGGCTACTCTGCGGCGGTCGCCCGCGGCCCGGCGAAAGCCAAGACTGGCACGTCTTCCTATCTGTGGAACACAATCACACTTTGGCCACGCGCCAACGCGCTTCCTTGTGCAGCTTAGTCATCAGCTGCTGGTAGGCTGGCACCCGCTTCCTGGCCTTGCACTCGCTCACCAGCGCCGGGCGCATCTCTTCCAAGGGACGCGGGTCCTTCTTCCGCTCGACCACTTGCAGGATGTGATAGCCGTAGGGCACTTCGATCAGGCCGCTAACCTCCCCTATGGGAAGCGAGAACGCCGCTTGGTCAAGTGGCTCAAGCATCTCCCCCCGGGGCACGTCCACCACCACCCCCCCTTTGTCCTTGGTTTCATCGTCCTCAGAGTAGAGACGGGCCAACTCCGCCATGTCCTCGCCTGCGCGGGCACGTGCCAAAATTGCCTCCGCCCTGGCTCGGATCTCCGGCTTTTCTTCTTCCACGTGTCCCTCAGTCAGGAAAAGGATGTGGCGGATCGTTGCATAGCGCTCTTCCTCGTACGCCTGGCGGATTTCCTCCTCCGTGGGCGTGATGATTGGTGCCAAGACGCGGTCCAGATAGCGAGCCACCAAGAGCGAGTTGTGGGCGTCGTTCCGCAGAAAGTCGAGGCTCACGCCGGAGCGCTGCAGGAGCAAGGCGTATTGCTCTGCACCCCCGAAGCGCTCATACTGGGACTGTAGCACGCTGTCCACCTGAGACGGCGTCACAGAGATGCCTTCCCTTTGTGCGGCGCGGAGCAGCAGACGCTGTTCAGCCAAAGACTCGGCGGTGCGCATGACGGTCTCCTTAACCCGCTCCAGCTGCATGGTACGCAGACTCCCGGCGCTATCGCCCATTTTGTTGACCAGATACTGCATCACGTCTGCAGTAGTCACCCGGAAATAGCGCGTCTTGACCAAGGTGCGGTTCTTGTTCGGATCGAGGAAGGGCAGGGACTTGCTCAGGTCGCTCGCCAACGCATAGGCGGCAGTATTGGGTTGCAGTTTCTCCGTGCGAGGTCTCGTACAAGCCGCAAAGGTCATTACCACCAACAGGATGCTCACGCCGATACGCTTCATGCCTCTCCTCCTTGCATCGTCTCCGTTCTTCGCTCCGTCGCGCCTGGCAAAGTTATGCATCTTGACTGACGAATGCAACCGTTTTCTGCCGAGCTGTTCAATGTTTTCTTGCTTGACTAAGACAGCAAAGTTTCTAAATTAGGGCCAGAACTGAACTCTCCCCGCGGCGGTCATGTGACGCTTGCGCTCCGGATGCGCCAGCAAGGGAGAGCGGCGCCGAACATGCGAAGGGAGCATGTGGCGTGAGAAGTGCCAGCCTGGCAGGTATATGCCACTTGCTCATCAGCACCTTTCTCGCAGGTGGGTGCAGCACCAATCGCCCGGACAACCCCGGCGGAGATTGGCGGTGGAAGGAACCGCCCCTGTACGGACGCTCCCTGAACCCGGGAAGACCCCACCTCATCCAGGTGGCGGCGGGAGAGTATCGCCCTGGCGCCCGGCCACAGGCGGTGGGGCCGCCTCTGCGCGCATTACGGGAGCTGGCAGACGAATACGAACGTTTGCACCCTGAGGTAACCATCGAATTCCTCACGCAGCTCATGTTGCTGGGAGGTTCAGAGGGAGAGTGGGTGCGGACGCAGCTCCTCGGCGGCGTGGCCCCCGAAATCGTTCAGCTCAATACTGAGGCAGTATGGCCCGACATTGAGCAGAACAAAGGCTGGTGGGTGGCACTGGACCCTTACCTTGACCGCCCCAATCCCTATGTGCCAGGCAACGAACATTGGCGCGACCTCTTCGCCATGCGCCCACTCACCGAGGCCAAACGCGCACCGGATGGCAAACTCTACTGCGTGGTCTACGACCTGGTAGAGACCGGTATCTTCTACAACCAGGACATGTTCGCCCGTCTCAACCTCAAGCTGCCACGCACCTGGCCGGAGTTTCTCACTCTCCAAGAGACGCTCGCGTCGGCCGGCTACATCCCCATGGTCATTGCCACGTACATGCACTACGACTGGGCCCAAGACCTCATGTTTGACCAGTGCTACTTCGAGCTGTTGGACGTAATCGACTACAAGAAGGCATCGCCGCTGGAAGAAGCATACTACCAGGGCTACCTCATGCCGGAGGAGTTGTGCTGGTTGATGAAGAAGGGGTGGTTTGCCCCGGACAACCCTCGCTTTCGCGAGGTCTGGCGCCTGCTGCGGGAATGGCGGACCTATTGGCAGCGTGACCTCGCCACCACCGACGGCGCTCGCCTGTTTCTCACCCAAAAGGCGGCAATGTTCTGGAACGGCTCCTGGTTCGTGCGTCGCCTGCTGCTCGACCCAATGGTCAACTTCCGCTGGGGTGTCTTCTACCCGCCGCCCATTGACAGGGACCACTCCCCGTATTGCTGTGGCGTGGACCAGTGCGTCATCGGCGGGGCGGGAATGCAATTCCACGTGACCCGGCGCGCCATCGACGACCGTGAGCTGGACTTGGTGATTGACTTTCTCATGTTCCTGACCACACCGGAGAATAACGCCCGCGTGGTGAACGAGGCGGGGCTCTTTGTGCCACACATCGTGGGCGCACCACTCCCTCCGGCGTTGGCCCCTTTCGCGGAAATCGTCACCAGGCGCTATTGCACCACGAAATGGAACTACTCCCTTGGCCATCGCTTTACCGACCACCACCAGCGCATGATCGAGCTCTACTTGCAGGACGGCATCAGCCTGGATGGGCTGATGCAGGAGATGGGTCGCTATTTCCGCGAAACAGCCGAACGCCTGATCGCCGAGAACGGCTGGCCAGAGCCTAAGGGGCTCCCTGAGTGGTCGCCTGAGGTAGAAACCCGCCTGCTCTCGGCAAGGAGGGCGCCATGACACGACGGGCTCCTCGGGGTATCTATTTGGCGCTGTTGCCGAGCTTTGCGCTGCTCGCCGTGTTCAACTACTGGCCGATCGTCAGCGCTTTTTTCCACAGTTTCTATCGGTGGGACCCCGGCGGCGTTGAGGAATACACCGGGCTCAGCAACTTCGCCCGCCTCATGCACGACGCCGTCATGTGGAAGGCCTTCGCGAACCTCGCGCTGGTTATTGGGGCCAACCTTACTATCAAGCTTGCCGTGCCGCTGGCAGTGGCGGTGTTGATCTTCCACTTACGCCGCGAAGCTTGGCGCTATTTCTACCGTGTGCTCTTTGTGGTGCCAATGGTGGTGCCGGCCATGGTGGTCACTTTGCTGTGGCAGTTTGTCTATGCAGACGGTGGGCTCCTGGCAGCACTGCTGCAGGCATTGGGGCTCAACAACTTCATCAAAGGATGGCTCAGTAACCCGCAAGCGGCCCTTGGAGCGCTGATTGGCGTGGGGTTCCCCTTTGTCTCCGGGTTTGCCCTGCTGGTCTTCTACGCGGGCCTGCTTAACATCCCCGATTCGGTGTTAGAATCTGCGCGGTTGGAAGGAGCTGGTTGGTGGCGTCGCTTCTGGCGCATCGAGCTGCCGCTGCTCCTGGGGCAAATGCGGGTAATCGTGGTGCTGACGATGATCGGCACCATGCAAGGCTATGAGCTTTTCCTCATCCTCACCCGCGGCGGACCGGGCTACACGACGATGGTGCCTGGTCTGTGGATGTACTTGTGCGGCTTCTCGTTCAACGAGATGGGCTACGCCTGCAGCATTGGGGTGGTGCTCTTCCTGGCGATGTTGGGGCTCACGGTGCTCAACTTGCGCTTCATGAAACAGGAGGAGATCGCGTGAGGACGCGGCGTTCTGGCACACGAGGCCTCTTTGCCGCGGGGCAGATGCCGGCTCACGTGGTGCTTCTGGGGGCCGTGGCCTTTACCTTCTTGCCTTTCGCCGTAATGATCTTAACCTCGTTCAAGAGCATCCCGCAGTTCTATCGCGACTTCTGGGGGCTTGCCTCGCCGATACATTGGGCAAACTATCTGAACGGATGGCAAACAGTCAGGCCGTATCTTCTCAACAGCATTTTGGTGAGCGGGGCCTCTGTAGCCGGGGTGCTGATGCTGTCGTCCATCACCGCCTACGTGTTTGCTCGCTTCACATTTCCCGGCCGGAATGCTCTGTTCTTGGCTCTGATTGCGGTCCTCATGGTTCCGTCGGTGCTCACCTTGGTGCCGGCCTTCATGGTCGTTCGCCAATTGGGGCTACTCAACTCCCATCTGGCGCTCATTCTGCCGTATGTGAGCGGGGGACAGGTCTTTGCCATCTTCCTGTTGCGCTCCTGCTTCGAGGCCATTCCCCGTGACCTTTTTGACGCGGCCACGGTGGACGGTTCAAGCGAGTTGTACATCTTCTGGCATGTGGTGCTACCTTTGTCGCGGCCGATGCTGAGCGTGGTGGCCATCATGAATCTGCTCTGGACGTGGAACGAGTTCATGTGGCCCTTTGTCACACTCAACGACGCGCGCAAGTTTGTGCTCCCAGTGGGCCTGCTGGCCTACAACACATCGCTCTATGGGTGCCAGTACCCGGCGCTCTTTGCAGGCTATGTCATCGCCTCTCTCCCCTTGCTGGTGCTGTTCGCGCTCACGACCAAGGCTTTCATTAGGGGGATGACCAGTGGTGCCCTGAAGTGCTGAGTTTCGTCGGCTAACCAGGAGGAGATCATGCTCAGGTACTTGTCGCTTGCTTTGGGCCTTATTGGCCTGGTTGCTCTCTCGTGCTCGCGGCGCAATCCAACAAATAGGGCCGAGCTCACATGGCCCAGGCCGGTGCCATGTCGCACGGCCGACAATGCCAACCCGGAGCTCTTCGTGATGACCTTAGGGGCCGTGGAGACACCCCTTGCTGACGGCATTTTCTACCCCGAGGAGGATGTGGTACGGCTCAGAGATGGCACGGAAATCAAAGACTATTTCCGCCAACGGCACGGCATCACTCACTACCAGCCGTCGGACAAGAGCCGCTTCCCGCTGCCGCCCTCGGGGTGGTGCTCGTGGTACTTCTACTACCAGGAGATCAACGCCGAGGAAGTGCGGGAAAACGCCGCCTGGTTGGGCACGCACCTCAAGCCTTTTGGCGCGCGCTACTGCCAGATCGACGATGGCTGGCAGGGCACCGGCCACGGCATGGGCGAAAACCGCGACTGGACCACCATCGACAAGCGGTTCCCCGGAGGTATGGATGGGCTCGCCTCGTTCATCAAGAAACAAGGCTTGGAGCCCGGCCTTTGGCTGGCGCCGCACGGCCAGAGCAACGCGGAGGTCGTCAAGGAGTCCGGGGCATTCCTGCTGAAGCCCGACGGCAGCAGTGCTTCCGATACCTGGGAGGGCAAGTACCTGGTTGATCCCTCCACGCCAAAGGGACACGCGTATTTGGAGAATCTCTTTACCACACTGCGGAAATGGGGGTACACCTACTTCAAGATCGATGGGCAGCCGATCGTCATCGACGAGTACCGCAGGAAGCAGCAGTTCATGAAGAATCCGACGGCGGGCGCACCTGAGGAACTCTACCGCCAGACACTGCGCACCATCCGCCAGGCTATCGGTCCGGACACCTACCTGCTCGGCTGTTGGGGCATACCGCTGGCTGGGGTGGGCATCATGAACGGCTCGCGCACCGGGGGCGATGTGGTCTGCGACTGGCGCGGCTTCCTGACCGCCGTACAGGCCACGATGCGCTGGTATTTCCTGCACAACATCGCCTGGTACTGCGACCCGGACGTGATGCTCCTCCGTCCGCCACTCACCCTGGACATGGCGCGCGCCTGGGCGACGCTCCAGGGCTTGACCGGACAGGCACTCATGGCCAGCGACCGTATGCCGGACCTCCCGCCAGAGCGGGTGGAGATACTCAAGCGCGTCTTCCCGGCAGTCGACATCCGTCCTCTGGACCTTTTTCCCTCCCAGACCAACAAGCCGATTTGGGACCTCAAAGTGAACCATTTGGGGAGGCAGTACGACGTGGTAGGTCTTTTCAACTACGACGAGCGCAACCCGGTCTGCCTCTACCTTTCCTGGGCCGAGCTCGGCCTGCCGGAGGACGGCTCGATGCACGTGTACGACTTCTGGGCGGAGGAGTACGTGGGCTGCTGGGAGAAGGGGATTTTCGTTCACCTTGATCCAGCATCATGCCGTGTGCTCACCCTGGTCCCGGCAGCGGAACACCCGCAACTCATCTCGACCAATCGCCACATCACCCAGGGATGGGTCGACCTGCACGAACTGTCATACGACTCATCGAGGCTTGTCTACTCCGGGAAGAGTGAGGTGGTTGCGGGCGACCGTTACGAGCTCCGCTTTGCTTTCCCCAGGAGCGGGCGCACCTTCCGCATCAAGGAGGCAAAGGCGGGCAACACAACAATGGAAGTGCGCAACCACCAGGGGTGGGCAACCTGTTCTTTCACCAGCCCAGCCTCGCAGCAGGTGCGTTGGCAGGTGGCATTTGAGCCAGCAACGTGCTATTCCTACCCGGTAGAGAGCCCACGGCAATTGCGCGCCAGGCAGACAGGACTCGATTGCGCGGAGGTGAGCTGGAATCCTGTTTACAGCCTGAACTGCGGGTACCTTGTCTCTGTGAACGGTGAGCTCCTCGGCTACACGCCCCTCGCGCGCGTGGAGCTGCGGAACCTGGACCTGAGGGCGACAAACGCTGTCTCGGTGGCAACCGTCTGGCAGGACGGCACACGTAGCGAAGAGGCGAGCATCGACCTCGAGGGCGTTCTCGCGGTTCCAGAGCAGGTGTGGCTCTCAGAGGCTCGGCCCCTTCGCGCCTCTTCCGGCTGGGAAGCCGTGCAAATGGACGCCAGTGTGGAAGGGAGAAACCTTAGCATCGCCGGCCGAAGATTTGCCAAAGGGATCGGCACGCACGCCGAATCCGATGTCGTCTTTCGCCTCGGCGGCTCCTTCAGCACGCTGCACGGCTGGGTTGGTGTGGATGACGAGGTGCCCAAGGGGCGCGGTTCTGTGGTCTTTGCGGTATTCGGCGACGACCGGTTGCTCTGGCGCAGCAGCCTCATGCGCGGCGGTCAGCCGCCGGCGAGGATGGAAGTCTCAGTTCGCGGCGTGCACACCCTGCGCCTGCACGTGGCCGATGGCGGCGACGGCATCGACTATGACCATGCTGACTGGGCGGAACTCCTGGTGAGGCGGTAGAGCATCCTTTGAGACCTGCTGTCCTTACATCCGGCGAGCAAGACAGCAACACGGGAAGCCACTCATTGAAGGGCCTCGCGTGGCGTTCCCAGAGTGCCACGGAGGCCAACCGGCGACGAAGCCCTGTGGCGTTTTTCGTGCATAGCCGTGGGCCAGCGCTTGGTTCGAAAGAGTCCATGAGCGCCGGCAAGCCGACGGTGAGTACAGACTGTGTGGCCCCTGAGCTTTTCATAGATGGCCTGTAGGGGACGCATGCCGGGCGTTTGGGCAGTGGGCTTTCGATGCGTCGCCGGTGTGCCGCGGATGCCCCAACAGCACGCCGGCGTGCGAGGCTCCAGGGGTGGGGCACTGGTGGCATCGACATGGAGGACCATGGGGATCCTCCGCATGACCGTCGACCATTGGCACACCACCGCGAAAAACCTCGACCCTGGACGTTTCCCTTGACTTTTCGCCGCCCCTTTTGTAACTTTGGCCGCGAGCATTGCTCAGAACAGAAGCTGAATGACTTTCTGCCAGCGGTGGAGGGATGATCAAGACCATCTTCTTTGACCTTGGGGGAGTAGTGGTCAACGTCCACTTCGATCAAGCGGTGCAGCGGCTGGCAAAGT
Source organism: Calditrichota bacterium (assembly GCA_014359355.1). Lineage (NCBI taxonomy): Bacteria > Pseudomonadati > Calditrichota > Calditrichota bacterium. The sequence continues at coordinate 15,422 of JACIZP010000293.1, forward strand.
TCAGTCCGTATGAACCTGCGGAGATTGAGCAACTCATGCTTGAGTCGCCGGAGACGAAGAAATACGAGCTCGGTCTGACCACCACCAGAGACTACGCCCGCTGGGCGCTGCAGGCCCTCAGACTCAAGATGGACGAGGAGCAATTCGTGCGCGTCTTCAGCGACATCTTCACCCCTAAGCAGGATGTCGTCCAGCTCATCACCCAGTTGGATGGTCGCCTCCAGGTCGGCGTCATCAGCAATACCAACGTGGCGCACTACGAGTGGATTGCCGGGCACATCGAGGCGGTGGCTGGCATGCAGCCCGCCGTGCTCTCGTTCCGCGAGCACCTGGCCAAACCAGACCCGGAGATATTCTCGCTCGCCTTGGCTCGGGCTGGCTGTGCTCCCGCTGAGGCGGTGTTCATCGACGACCTTGAACCCAATGTGCTCGCTGCTCGCTCGGTGGGCATGGCCGCGTTCGTCTATCAGGGCCGCGATGAGCTGGTAGAACAGCTTCGCGCGTTGGGGATAGCGCTCCAATAGGTGATCCTCAACCAGCACCGTGCGCAGCATCATCTCTTGCGCTACGGCGCTCGAACGTCAAACGAGGTACAGTGATGGCCAAGAAGAAACCGGTGCAGACTGCCCCAGAAGCTCAAGCTTCAGTTGGCAAGCAGCGGCCGCTGCTGTGGCTGGTGGCGGTCATGGTCGTGCTACTCTGCGTTGTGTACGGCCAGATTCTCTTTTTCGGGAAGACGCTCCTGCCGCCGGACAAACTGACGGCCGACGCCACCGCGCCTTTTGTGAAAGATGCGCTAAAGCGCGGCATATTCCCGCTGTGGACGCCGTATATCTTCAGCGGCATGCCTTCCTACGGCAGCCTGCTCAGTGCACCCCGCGTGAACCCCATCGACTCGTTGGTGAAGTCTGTGCTCGGATTGCTCCAGCTCCCTCCGTTCGTCTTCATTCTGGTGAACTATGTGCTCTTCGGGAGCCTCATCTTCTTGCTCTTGCGCCATTGGAAGGTGCACCCGCTCGCGGCCATTTTCGCAGGCCTGGCTGTGGTGTTTGTGCCGCAGTACGTCGCCTTCACCGCTTTCGGCCACAATACAAAGTTTCTCACGCTGGTGCTGATCCCGCTCATCCTTTACCTCACCGAGCTGGTGGTCACCAGGCGTCGGCCTCTCTATGCTGCCCTCCTGGGGTTGGCCATCGGTTTTCAGCTGCTCAGGGCCCACCTGCAAGTGTCGTACTATACAGCCCTTCTCATCGTCCTGTTCTTCGTCTACCGGAGCCTCATCGCTCTGCGAGAGCGCCGGGGATGGAAACCGATTTGGCAGAGTGCAGCCCTGCTGGCAGCGGCTGGTATCTTGGGCGTCATGCTCTCGGCGGTACTGACCCTGCCCGTGTACGAGTACTCGCACTATTCCATCCGTGGCGGCGCAGAGGGAGCGCTCGACTATGACTACGCCACGGCCTGGTCATTTTCCCCTCTGGAGATGATCACCTTTGTCGTGCCGTCGTTCCTGGGCTTCGGCGGTGAGACCTATTGGGGCAAGATGCCCTTCACCGACTACCCGCTCTATTTCGGCGTGGTGGTCCTTTTCTTTGCAGGGATGGCCCTGGGGCTGCGACGAGACCGGAATACAATCTTCCTTGCTGTGGTGGCCCTGCTATCGTTGCTGGTCTCGTTTGGCCAGCACTTTCCCATTCTCTACAAGCCCATGTTCCTCCTCCTGCCCTTTTTCAGTAGCTTCCGCGTGCCGAGCATGATCCACATCGTCCTGGACATTGCCATGTTGCTGCTTGCCGGCATCGGCCTGCATGAGGTGCTCATGCTCAACCAGGATAAGGCCCCGGCCCGGCGTGCGCGAGCGGTCTCCACTTACAGCGCAGTGTTTCTGGGGGTGGTCGGCGTCGTTTTCCTGTTCTTGCTCGTGGGGAAGGGTTTGTATATCTCCCTGGCAGGGAGCTCGCCACGGGAACTAACGGTGGATGTTCGTGCACAGGCCTACAACCGGGCACTGCTCGATGCGTTCCTCGCTCTGCTTTTCACCGCAGTGAGCGCGTGCATGGTGCATTTCTACCTGCGGCGCCAGGTGGGGAGCGTATTGCTGGCAACGGTTGTCATTGTTGTCGCTTTGGTAGACCTCTACCTGGTGGACGCGCGGATCATCAAACCTAGGCCCAGGGATGACGAAAAGGCCTACTTTGCAAAGAACGAAGCAGTGAAGTTCCTGCAGAGCGACCGAGAGCCTTTCCGCATCTATGCGGCACCTGACAATCGCACGCCAAACTGGTACATGTACCATAAGATCCAGAGTGTGTATGGCTACCATGCGGCCAAGCTGCGCATTTACCAGGAGTTCATAGAGGAGAGCGGCCTTGACCAGCGCACCTTCCCTGGCATCCCGGCGCTTTTTGCCAAGTATTGGCGTTTGATCTCCCACCAGGGCAGGCCAATGCTGCAGCCGGTGCCACCGGGCACCATTTCGCCGCAGCGCATCGTCACGGACCGCGCCTTCCTGGACATGCTCAACGTCAAGTATGTGGTCTCCTACTACGACCTGCGCGATGAGCAATTCCGCAAGGTTCTGGACGACATGCCCGGGGTGTACCTCAACACCGGGGCCCTGCCGCGCGCCTTTTTTGTCGACAGCGTGGTGGTCGTCTCCGGCAGAAATCGCATCTTCGAGTTCATGAAGAGCGGCAAGTTTGACCCACATCGCATGGCGGTCATCGAGCAGCAGCCGCCTTTTACCATTGCACCTGCCGGGGAGAATCGCGTGCGCGTCACCTCGTACGATATCCACGACATCCAGCTCGAGGCCGAGGTTGCGTCCCCGACGCTGCTGGTAGTGAGCGAGGTCTTTTACCCCGCAGGATGGAAGGCGTATGACAACGGTCGCGCGGTGCCCATCTACAAGACCAACTACATTCTGCGAGGGCTCTTCCTGCAGCCTGGGCACCACAGCATCCACTTCGCCTTCAGGCCCGCTTCGTTCCGCCTTGGGCTGACAGTGAGCGTTGTGGGCTTGCTCTTGGCCCTGGGGGTAGTGGCCTACAGTACCGTTCCGCCCTACCTGCAGCGCCGGCGCGCCGGGGCGCCTCCTGCCAAGTAACGAAAGTTGAAGCCATGGTCAACAGCATCTACACGCGCACGGGTCCCTTCAAGGGTTTGCTCTTCGTCTTGGTCGCCGCGGCAGTGGTGGTGCTGTTGCTGTACACCCAGCAACTGGTCGACAGGCTCCGCGCCGATGCCAGGCAGATCGTCACTCTCTGGGCAAATACCTATGAGAAAATCATTGGCGCGGAAAACGACGAGCACAGCAGTGAACTGATGAACTTCTTTTTCGAAGAAGTCATCATGCGCATCAACTTTCCGGCCATCCAGACCGACGTGAACCATGAGCCGCAGTACTGGAAAAATGTGGGGGTGGACGATAGCGATCGCTCACCAGCCGCCCTTGCCAAGGTGAGGAAGATGGTGCGCACCATGGCGCGCGAAAACAAGCCCATTGTCATTCGCGCCCAGGGACAGGATCTGGGGTACATTTACTACGGGGACTCACGGCTCATCACCCAGCTGCGCTACCTGCCCTACGTGGAGATTGCTGTGGTGGGATTGGTGGTACTGGTGGCCTTTGTGGGCTATAGCTCCATCAAGCGAAGTGAGCAGCGCTTCCTCTGGGTGGGGATGGCCAAGGAGACTGCACACCAGCTCGGCACACCGATCTCTTCATTGATGGGCTGGCTGGACTTGATCAGCCAGAGCACCAGCCCTGAGGAGGTGCAACGTACAGCAGCCGAGATGAGCAGAGACGTGCAGCGGCTGGAAAAGGTGGCGGCGCGCTTTTCCCAAATCGGTGCCCGCCAGGAGTTGAAACCGCAGGCAGTCGAGGACATCGTGGCCGACGTCGCCAGCTACCTGCGCCGTCGCCTGCCTCAGATGGGAAACAAGACCCACATTGTCGTGGACTCGGCAGAGGTGCCGCCCGTTGCGGTTAATCGCGACCTGCTGGAATGGGCGGTGGAGAACTTGGTGAAAAATGCCCTCGATGCCCTGCAAGAGAGCGGCGGCACGGTTCGGATCTCTCTGGGTCTCACCGACAGAGGCGATGCTGTCTACATCGACGTCAAGGACGATGGCAAAGGGATCCCGCCTCGCCACAGGCGGGCTATTTTCAAGCCGGGGTTTAGCACTAAGAGGCGCGGCTGGGGACTCGGGCTGAACCTTGCCAAGCGCATCGTGGAGGAGTATCATCACGGCAAGCTCTTCATCAAAGAGACCAAAGTCGGGGTGGGAACAACGATGCGGATTGTGTTGCCTTTGCGTCAGCACAAGAAGGAGGCATGAACATGAGAGTGGTCGGGGTGGCAGTTATCTGGCTCGCAGCGTGGGCGCCGCACATAGCAGGGCCTGCATGGGGGCAGAAGCCGCTGACGGCACAGGATGCCGTCTCCCTGCGCTACCCCGAACAAGTAGCCCTCTCCCCTGACGGCACACGCTTGGTGTACCTGCTGAGAGAGGCCGATTTTGTGCGACAAAGGTTTCTCTCTCATCTCTGGCTGATTGGCGATGGGCAGGAAGAGCCGCGCCAGCTCACCACCGGCGACGGCCGCGACGGAGCCCCCTCCTGGTCGCCGGACGGCAGTTTCCTGGCCTTCTTGTCTGACCGCTCGTACCCTGGGGCAAACACCTCCTCGGGTCGCATTGTACGTCTGTGGGTCATTGCTGCAGACGGTGGCGAGGCCTCGCTCATGAGCGGTGGAGAGCAAGTAGTTGCTTATCGTTGGACACCCACCGGCGACTGCCTCTACTATGTGGCCCGGCCATCCTCCTCTCCTGCCGCGTCCGCAAGTGATCCGCTCGTATGGCCCGCCGTCGCGCCAGAAGATGAGTTGTGGGTGGTCACTTGGCCGGGAGGCGAGCGGCGTCGGGTGATGGCCTTGGGGGTGCGCGTCATCGACTTTGACCTCTCGCCAGATGGCACGCAGATAGCCTATTGCACCGAAGATGAAGGCACGACCGCTCCGTGGGGCAATCTGCACCTGCGGGACATAGAGACCGGCGAAGCACGCAGTCTGACCAGTCTACCTGGGCCAGCGGCAGCGCCGCGCTTTTCTCCGGACGGCCTCTCGCTGGCCTGTCTCACCAAGTCCGGACCGGACCCGCTCTGCAGCCAGGCAGAATTGGCAGTCATCGACCTCCTCACCGGCAGAACGGCGATTCTCACCGGACGCCTCGACTTGGCAGTGGGCGACCCGGTGTGGGCCAGTGATGGCAAGTCCGTCTACGTGACCGTCGCGGCCGCGACCAACACCTATCTTTACCAGGTGTTTCCGGCCACACGGCGCATCGCGGAGGTAGTGAGAGGCAACGGCGCGGTGAGCAGCTTGAGCGTAGCGACAGATGGCCAGACCTACGCCTACCTGCGGGAAGACAGCCGTACCCTGCCCGAGGTTTTCGTGCACCGCAAGGGCAAACTCCAGAAACTCACTGACTACTCGGCACAACTTGCCCCTTTCTCTCTCGGCAACCAGACAGTAATCCGCTATCAGAATGAAGGGTACGAGCTGGAGATGGTGGTGGTCTACCCAGTGGGATATGTTCCCGGCATCCGCTGCCCAGTTCTCCTTTTCGTGCACGACGGACCCCACCAGCGTTTTGTGAATACCCTTCGCCAGGAATTGCTATTCCAGGTCTTTGCCAACCGTGGCTACCTGGTGGCAGCACCCAATCCCAGGGGAAGCGCTGGCTACACCGACAGGTTCGGGAAGGCCTCCCGTCTGGACATCGGCGGCGGCGACTACCGCGACCTCATGGCTGCGGTGATGTACCTGGACGACATCGGCATCGGCGATTTCGTGCGCATGGGCATCCTGGGCATCGGCTATGGGGGCTACATAGTCAATTGGGCCACCACTCAGACGGACCGCTTCCGTGCCGCCGTGTCCATAGGAGGTGTGTTCAACTTGTTGAGCCATTGCACCAGCCCAGCGCAGGCAGCATGGGGTAAAACTTATTTAGGCACCAACTACTGGCAGGAAAGCAAGCCGTACATTGAACGTTCGCCAGGTTTCTACGCCAAGTTCATCGAGACGCCGCTCCTTTTGCTGCACGGGATGGAGGACGCCGAGGTCCACTTTCAGGAGGCCATCGACATGCGAGATGCGCTCACCGCTCTTGGCAAGAGCGTTGAGCTCGTACTTTATCCCAGGGAGGGCCACAGCCTGAGCACCGAGCCGGCACACGTAGTCGACTGGGTGGAGCGTGCACTTGCGTGGTTCGACCGCCACATCATGTCGGCACAGCTGCTGAATGAAGAGCAACTGCGGCAAGAGTAGCGTTCTGGTGATAGGCGCCGCGTGCTGCTGGGCTCCATAAAGACGATGTTTCCCACTCCCCGCCACCATACAACGCTCCGCAGATGAACCTCCGACTCGACGGCCAAGTAGCCTTGATCGCCGGCGCCACGGGGTGCATCGGCAGTGCCGTGACCATGAGCCTAGCCCAGTCCGGCGCCGATGTGGCTATCGGTTACTTCGCAAACGAGAGGAATGCCGAAGACCTGGCGGAGGAGGTCCATCGCCTGGGGCGTCGCGCCCTTACCTTGCAGGCAGACGTCACCAGCGAGCGTCAAACCCTCGCGCTGGCGGGAGAGGTCGAAAGACGGCTCGGCCGCCTGGACATTCTGGTCAACGTAGTGGGCCACTTCTTGAAAAAGCCGTTGGCGGAGACCACCGCGACGGAATGGCAAGAGATGCTGGACACCAATGTGACGAGCGCCTTTCTGTTGTGCAAGGCAGTACTGCCAAGCATGCGTCGCCGCGGGTACGGGCGTATCGTGAACCTTGGTCTGGCCGGATTGGAAGCTGGACATGGTTTTGCGCAGATCGGCGCCCATGCCGTCGCCAAGGCCGCTCTCCTGTCCCTCACGCGTTCCCTGGCCAAACAGGAGGCTGGGCATGGCATTACCGTCAACATGGTTGCGCCGGGCTTCGTCCTTGGGCCCCAGGTATCCGAAGCTGAGGCAAGAGAGCTCGCCTCCCGCATCCCCGCCGGTCGCTTGGCGACCGCCGATGAAGTGGCCGACGCGGTGTTGTTCCTGGCTTCGCCAGCGACCTCCTACGTCACCGGCACCGTGATCGAAGTCGCCGGCGGCTGGGGGCTGTGAACTATCCCGCCAGAAGGCCTGCACTGCCCACCTGGCGCCTCCAGAAGACTCGCACTGCCGCTGATTCCTCACGACTCCGCAACGAGCAACTCGCTCTCAGCCCAGCGCCACGTCCAGCACCATCATTGCGACAAAGCCGACCACCAATCCACCCGTGGCCAAATGGGTGTGTTTGCCCAACTGTGACTCAGGGATAAGTTCTTCAACAACCACGTAGATCATGGCTCCGGCGGCAAAGGCCAGGGCATAAGGGAGCAGCGATTTTACCGCCAGGACTGCCACGGCTCCGAGCACTCCTGCAACGGGTTCAACCGCTCCCGAAAGTTGCCCCCAAAAGAAGCTCCGCCCGGCGCTCATGCCCTCTCGGCGCAAGGGGGCGGAAACGGCCGTCCCCTCTGGAAAGTTTTGCAAACCGATGCCCAGTGCCAAGGCGACCGCGCTGGCAAGACCCGCAGCGGAGCCCTGGCCGGCGGCTCCAAAAGCCACGCCCACGGCAAGCCCCTCGGGGATGTTGTGGAGCGTGATCGCCAACACGAGAAGGACACTTCGTTGCCAAGCAGTTTTCAACCCCTCTGCTTCCTCCACGGGATAGCCACTGTGTAGGTGGGGCAAAATGGTATCCACCACCCAAAGAAAGCCTGCGCCCAGGAGAAAGCCTATGGCAGCCGGAAGCCATGCCGGTCCTCCTTGCTCGGCAGCCATCTCGATAGCCGGCGCGAGCAGCGACCAGAAGCTGGCGGCAATCATCACCCCGGCGGCAAAGCCGAGCATGGTGTCCAAAATCTTCTGGTTCACCCCTCGCACCACCAAGACCACGCCTGCGCCCATGGCCGTCACAAACCACGTGCCGCAGGTAGCCACCAGGGCCTGCGCCACAGGATTCAGGTCCACGAACCAGTCTCGTATCATGCCTCTGTCGCCCTCATGCTGGTCAATATCCTCCCAAGTGCGAACGAAGGCAGCCTTAGCCGCGCCATGCCATGACTTTGTCCACCACCGCCTGGGGCAGAAGCTCCGCCATGACTGCTGCCCGGGCCATGTAGCCCACCGTGTAGCGCGAACGCGGGCGCTTCGCGGTGAGCGCTCTGAGGACCGTCGCGGCCACCACCTGCGGGTCACTCCGCTTGCGGTCGAACTTGGCGAGCTGCTGGAGCTCAACCCGCAAGGCATCTGTATACAACCGGGCACGTTCGGCCGGCCACTCTTTCAGGTTTTGTTCCAGCTCCTGGGCGGTGCGACTGACCGCGGGTGTCTTTATGCCGCCACAGCGCACCATAATCACCGGAACGTTCCAGGGCCTCAACTCCAAACGCAGCGTGCGCGCCAGGCAATTGACGGCAAAGTCGCACACGTGGATGCTCCCCACGAAAGGGATGGGAAGCAGCCCTGGTGTGACAATCCACAGCACACGCCCCTGTGCGGCACGGAGAGCTGGCAGCAGCGCCTGCAGGAGCGCCAGCGGGCCCACCACCCTGGTCTCTAACTCCCGGCGCAGGATGGACACATCCAGTAACTCCAAAGGGGCTATTGCCCCACCGCCGGCATTGTTCACGACTGCGTACAAGCCACCGAGGTGGAGCCGCTCAAGCACTGCGCTCACTTTCCGGCCGGCGTCTGCCACGTGCCGCGGGTTGGTCAGATCCAAGGGGCAGATGGGGAAAATCCCCGGCCCGCTGCGGCTCAGGTCCTCAGCATCCTCTTGCCGCCTGACCGTGGGCAAGACGGTGAATCCGCGTGCGGCAAGGTGGAGAGCAACCGCACGACCGATCCCTGTCGAACACCCAGTCACCAATACCGCCCGGCCTTGGCCAGGAGCCCGCCACGTTTGTTCCGCACGCTCGGACACGACTGCCCTCCGTCATTTGGCCTGAATGAAGACAAAAACGCCGCGCCACCTCCGTCGCTGATGCACCTATTTAGAAAAAAGCGGGCACTTCTGCAAGGGGAATATTGCCGAGACCAGCACCTCCATTCCCTGGCGCGGTTCCTAAGGTGCCGAGCTTCTGCCTTCCCTCACGATGCCGACCTCACGAGGCGAGCTACGGGACACGATTCCCGTTGATTCTGAGTGTGCACATGTGTAAATTTAGATCGCCATTCTGGAGCCCCTGGCTGGAAAACCACCAATCATAACGAACGCTGCCTGCGGTGATAATCCATGAGGAGCCAAGGACTGGCGGAGCTGCCACGCGTTCTTCGTGGGCTGCCCGTG
>JACIZP010000294.1 GCA_014359355.1 Calditrichota bacterium
TAGTAGGTCTGCCCGGGCACCACGGTGCGGTCCACGTACTGGTAGGACTGCATTTGCTGGGTTGTCCCCGCGCCAGGGATCAGCGAAGCGGTGATGCGCTCATAGGGCCCGTCCTTGGTGGCGGCGCGGGTGAGGTAGAAACCAAGATTCTCGGTCTCGCTCTGCGTCACCCACTGGATCTTCACCCTATCCTCATAGGCAATGGCCTTGAGCACGTTCATCTCCACTGCCACTTGCCCGTCGAGGAGGAAATAATCCTCAACCTCGCCGAGTTGCGCAAGGCCCAGGTAGGAATCATAGTCCTCCTCGTACACCCGGAACCGCGCCCAGGTATCGCCGGCTGGCGCTCCTTCCGGAACCCAAAACTCCACGACATAGACGTTGGGGATCGGTACGGCCACGTCGACGACGTGTTCGTACTCGTCGTCCCAGTCGCCGTCGAGGTTCCAGTCGATCCAGCCGTCTACATAGGCCCTCTGGCGTGGCGCACCCCGCACGGTAATCTGCACCGCGCCCCATGTGCCGGAGACGTAGGGCATCTCGTAGCGGCCGCCGGAAACCGAGCTGGAGCCCAAGAACACCACGCCGTCATCCCACTCGTCCATGTTGGTCTGCTTGCAGTCGCTCTCCGTGTTGACCCATCCGCCCAGGTAGAGGTCACCGATGCGGTGACGCGGCCCATTGTTGGCCAGGTACGTTGGGTAGCGCGGGTCGATGGCGTCGCCGAAGTCCAGCGCCCCCTCGTCGCGGTGATAGCCAAAGTCCGCCTCGTCGTAGGCCGCGCCATAGCCCAGCTCGATCGGGCCATGAGGGTCATGCCCGTAGGTCAAGCTCATCGCCGGGGGCAGTGTCGTTTGGTCCAGGTCCACAAAGTAGACGCCAGGGGCTAGGCCGGTGAACTGGTAGGAGCCGCTCGCGTTGGTCGAGGTGCTCGCCACCAACTCATCCGTTGTTGGGTCCAAGGTGCCACTGCCATCCGTGTCGCGATACAGCTTCAGCCCCACACCTGCTATTCCGGGCTCGCCCGCCTCCGGCACACCGTCGCCATCGACGTCTTCGAACACCCAGTCGCCGATAGATCCTGGCACGCCATCCATGCGGAAGTAGGCAGCAGGCTCACGGCGCGCATACCACCCTGGTGCGGTCGCGTAGTACTGCGGGGTCATATGCGTGGAGATCCAGTTGCGATACCCCTGCGGTTCAGGACCCGGGTCGCGCACCACGCCTGACCACACGATGTGCACTGTGTCACCCGCCGCGCAGGCAATGTTCTCCACAATGATCGAGTCGGTCACCACGCTGTTGACCGTGGCACCGGCCGGGATGGAAAGAACCTCGACTTCCTGCAGCCGGGAAGCATAGTTGAAAATCTCGAACCTGATCGGCGGGTTCTCACCGCTTGGCACGTCCGCTGTGCCGGTGTTGATGATGTGCAGGGTGAAGGTCATGACCTCCCCGCGCGTGGCCGTCCCGAAGATGAGCACATCCGGTCCCAACTGGCCAACTGCGCTCCCCTGGCACTCCAGGAGGTTGTGGCTGAAATCGGGAGCCTGTGGTTGTGCCCAGGCATCCGCCCACAACCAAGCCGTCGCCACGATGGCAGCCAGCATCGCCCACTGTGCCGGCCACACTCTCTTCTTCACCATCCTCACTTCCATTCCCTCTTCTCCTTCTTCAGCAAATTTGTGCTGCTCGACCTCGTGATTGGCGCCGCCTTGTCGTCGCCACTCACGATGCTCCTTATGCGGCGCCGCCGCGAGATGTCGTCCCTCTCATCGCCTTTGCTTTGTCTGGACGTCCCCAGCGACGCCGCATAAGGTCCATCCTCCATTGCCAATTGCTCCCCACCGGTCACCTCCTCCGGGCGTTGCCCAACTTTCTCAGACATTTTTCAAGCGCAACACAAACAGAACCGTCCGCGCCATAATTGCCAAGTCGAACCAGATGGAGCGCCGCCACACATAGTTCAAATCCAAGTGGATATTGTCATGAATCCTCTCGTTTCGTGGCCCCTTCAATTGCCAGAGGCCGGTAATGCCTGGCTTGACGGTGAGGCGCTGCTCTTCCAGCGAGTTGTATTCCTGAACGATGTGAGGGAGCTCAGGCCGCGGGCCGACAAGGCTCATGTCCCCCTTCAGCACGTTCACCAATTGCGGCAGCTCATCGATGCACAGGCGGCGGATGATGCGGCCCACGCGAGTCACCCGTGGGTCGCCGTTTCCCTTGGGGCGCCAGTCATAGTCATCCACGTTCACGTACATGGTGCGGAACTTGTACATGGTGAAGGGCCTGCCCTTGAGGTCGCCGTTCCGGCGATCGAAGAGGTGCCCATTGCGGCGTTGCGCGCGCCGGCGATTCTGGCCAATGCGCACCTGTTTGAAAACCACTGGCCCCGGAGAATCAAGCCGCACTGCTATTGCCACCAGGGCAAAGAGCGGCATGCACAGCACCAGACCGATTGCCGCCACCACCACGTCGATGATGCGTTTAGCCACCTCGTACGCCCGCCGCGATCGCCAGTCAATGGCCCGTTCCAGAGCCGGCCAGCCGATGCTTTGTCCCTCGCACGTGTCGAACTCCACAAGTTGCCCAGTAGCGGCGCACCAGATGTTGCCGGGGATGCGCTCCGCCTTGGAATCCATGAGCTGCTCGAAGGGCAGCAGCTTGTTGCGCCAGTCGTCCTTCATCTCTTCCTCACCATCCTACGCCACGCCGTCACCACACCCACACCGTCATTTCATCAGTAGCAGACGCCGCGTGAGCCGCCGGCCATTCACCTCCAGCACGCACTCGTACAGGCCCGAAGGAACGGCCACACCCAACTCACTCCGCCCATCCCACTGCCGGCGGTACCGACCGGCCTCCATTTTGTCGTTGACCAACACCCGCACCAACTGCCCAAGCATGTTGTAGATGCGGAGCGACACCATCCCCGGCTCTTTGAGGTCGAACTGAATGGTCGTCGTCGGATTGAAAGGGTTGGGGAAATTGGGGTGAAGTTCATACTCCTTGGGCAAGAACTTCCGCACCCCGCTCACCGGCCCATGGAACCCGC
>JACIZP010000295.1 GCA_014359355.1 Calditrichota bacterium
CCGCTACTCTGAGCAACGAGCAGCGCAAGGAGCAGCAGGGCGGCACCTACGCGGAGTGCGATGCTTCCCGTTCTTGTTATCATGTGACCTTCCCTATGCTTCGGGTTCTCCATAGCATTCATCCTGGCTTCCCAGGCTCAGAAGTTCACCTTGATGCCAAACTTCACATCACGGGGATCCAGGAAGGTGAAGTACGTCAAATTCGGCATGTCAATGTAGGCCTTGGTCTTGAGAATCCTGTCCAGGTCCTCCTTGGTCTTCGTGGGATCGGTTGGGTCGTAGGGCTCGTACTTCACCCCCTCTTTGCGGTATTCGCCGATCCGGTCGTTGCCATGTTCGGCGCCCGTCTCCCAGGGGAAGTGGAGCGATTCCAGGTAGTCCAGATAGTCGTAGTAGTTGGCAAACCCTGCGTAGCTCAGCCGCTTGATGTTCAGGGCGTTAGTCACGTCCACGTAGAACTGCACATCGTAGCGGCCGAACTGGAACGTCTTGGCAAGACGCAGGTCTAAGTTGTAGTAGTCCTTCCACTGGACGTTGTCCACCAGGCCTGGGATGTTGTGCGGGTTGTAGGTCTCATAAGCCCCGGCACGCCAGCTGGCCAGCACGTTCAGATTCCACAGTCCCAACGGATGCAGGCCCAAAACCTTGGGGCCAAACTGCGGCGGGGTCAAAAAGTCGATGTTCGCACGGGCGTACGGTCGGGGGTGCGGCCGCTCCTGATACGGGTTCTGGCGCAGGTAGTCACGCTGCATGTTGGGATCTTGATAGTAGCGCAAGAGCCCGAAGTAACCGCTGGTAATGACCTCGTACGTGTAGTTGACAAAGCCGCTCACCCAGCCACCGACACGTTTGGTGAGCGTGATTTCAAAGCCACGCACGTCCTGGTAGTTGTTGTTCTCGGTGATGTTGTACTTCACCGACCCAGTGACGTTCTGGTAGTACACCCACCCCGGCTGGTTGGTGATGTCGCGATAGTAGGCCGCGATATTGAGCAGAAACATGTCGAAGAGGTTCTGCGAGTAGCCCAGCTCATAGGCGACGGTGCGCTCCTCTTCCAAGTCCGGGTTGCCGATGGAGGTCACCAGGCCGTTGGCCTCCCGCTGCAACCGGAAGCGGTAGGTGGAAGCCGCCTCTTGGAGGAAGTGCCCGTAGTTGAAGTACAGCTTGGAATTCTCGGTAATCGGGTGGGACACGCCCAGGCGCGGGCTCAGGTAGAGGTGCGCCTTGGCGTCGGTGACCGGCGCGGCCTTCTCGATGGTCTTGCCATATCCTTCCCGGTAAAGCTTGTCGTAGGGTTGCAGTGCGTAGCGGATGCCGTTGGGGTCAGTGTAGTCCAACCGCAGGCCCAAGTTGGCGATGAAACCCTGGAATTCCAACTTGTCCTGGACGTAGGCCCCCACGCGGAACGGGAAGCGGTGGTAAGTCTGCGTCCGGTTCCAGGTGCTCATGCCGGGGTTCTCGGTGTACGACTTGATGTTCAAGTCGTTGTAAACCAACTGGAAGCCGGCTTTCACCTGGTTGCGGTTGTCCACCTGGCTGGTGAGGTCGAAACGCAACGACGAAGTCTGGATGACGCTCTTGTCACGCCCCAAGTTCATCCACCCGCCGATGATCATGGCGTCGCCAATGCCGGTCACACCATAGCCCCAGTAGCCCCATGGCGCCTCGTCTACCCAGATGCCGGGCACGGGTTCATAGCGCTTGGTGGTGTCGCGCAGCGTCATCTGGAAGGTATTGTAGCGGTTGATGTTGTTCTGCAGGCTCACTTCGTAGAAGGTGCGCGGGGTGAGCACATGCGTGAACTTGATGCCCACCATGTTGCGATAAATTGAGGCAGGGCTGTAGTAGCCAGGCGTGTAGAGGATGGCGTTGCCGCTGCTGCTATTGACCAGGTCGGCCACCGAATAAGTGCCGCGCAGCACGTCGCCCGTAGGCGTGGTGGTCCAGTCGTACGGGGAGACCGAGTGGACTTCGCCGTACATTCCCGTGACCACCACCTTCATGGATGGGCTGATGTCGGAGATCAGCTTGAGCTGGCTGACGTTCTCCCCATAGGAGTCACGGGACAAGGGGAAGATGAACATCTCGCGCAGTCGCTGATGCGAGAGGAAAAAGCGCAGGCCGCCAGCCATCTCACTCACCAGAGGCACCGGCCCGCCGAAGGAGAAATCGACCACATAGTCAGGCTTGGTGATGTCGCCCTGGCGACGATGTTGCCATTTCCACAGCCGCTGTGCTCCCTCCGGGGTCAAGTCATTGGAAGGGTCGCTGTCCTGGAGAGTGGCGTCGGCCACAGCAATCCACCCAGGGAACGACGGATACTGCCGCTGCGTGTAGCTGTCCCACCCTCCGCTGGCCGTGCCGGTCCAGCACACCGCCGGATCGAGGTAGGGTCGGGTGAAGTAGGTGTTCGGGTCATAGATCGAGGGGCCAAAGTGCTTTGGGCCCGCAGGACGATACAGGGCAGAAATCGTGCCGTTGTACCGCCGACGGTCCGCCTCCCTGGTGATGACGTTAATGATACCCGACCGCAAGTTGCCGTACTCAGCGTTGAACCCGCCAGTCTGAATCTGCACCTCCTTGACTGCCGACAAGGGCACGGTGGTGTAGGGGGTGTTGGAGCGCTCGTCGTTAAGAGACAGGCCATCCATGAGCACCGCAGCCTGGCGCGCATCACCACCGCGAATGACGAGGCCGCGGATGCCCGCCTGTAACCCGACTACCTGGGACAGCTCCTGCACAGGCAAGCTGGCGATCACGCGCGACTCGACATTCACCTGGCTGGCGGAGACGTCTTTGGGCACGATGGGGCGCTCTGCCTCCACGACCACCTGCTCCATGGTCAACACTTCGACCTTGAGCTTAAAGTCCACGGTCGTGGTGAGGTCCACGTTGACGACCACGTTGGTCATCGTCACCTTGGCATACCCTATCATCGAGGCCTGCAGCGAATAGGTGCCCGGTGGCACATTCAAGATTACGTAGTAGCCATTGGCATCGGTGGCCGCACCAATGCGCGTGCCCGCCAGAATCACATTCACTCCAGGAAGGGGGGCACCGCTTTCGGCATCAACCACACGGCCGGCGATCTTGCCGGTCGTGCCTCCGTACAGAAGACCGGCGCACATGCCAACGGCCACGAGCAACAAAAGGGCTCGCGTTTTCACAAGCACACTCTCCTTGCTTTGACCTTGTCGCACCCTTGGGCTGCTGATCCCAGCATCCCTGCAGCTTCCTTCTTTGCTCCCCTCAGGCGCATGGGCGGACCCTGCTACGGGAACGCGAAGGTCCGCCTCCACCACTGCACTCGATTACCACTGTTCTGCAGCAGCCCCCCCGGACTGTGGAGCCCAGACTGCTTACTCGCGCCCGTAGTACGGAGCGCTCTGCTTCAGCACGTTGATTTTCAGCATCCTCTTCTTGGCTGGGTCAGTGTCGTCCCTTTGATTAGCGTAGAGGTAAGAACGGGTCCCCCAAGCAAGCGAATAGACGTACGGCTTGAGCAAACCCTCGTACAGTGGCTCAAAGGAGCCGTCGCGATGGACAATCATGATGCCAGCGGCGTGGTCGGTGCCCACGTACATGTCACCGTCCAGGGCAAAGGTCAAAGCGTAAACCTGCGAGGTGGGGTCCACCTTCGCGCTCCACGCAAAGTAGACCTCGGTCGGGCCCACCTGGTCATCGGCCAAGATCTGGTTGCGCCAGATGTACTGCTGGCCCGTGGAATCCCTGCCGCCCACGTATACATATCCGTCGAACACGCGTACGGCCCGCATGTAGACCTTGCGGTAGTTGGCCACCTTGCTGCCGGTGCCGTCCGGCTTGATCAGATACAAGAAGTCGCCATCGCCGCCGGCGTACATGGACTTGGAGGGGGCAAAGTCAAAGTCGTAGACCTTGCCGGGCGCATCAACCCACTTCACCGCAGCTCCACCTCCCGGCGGAATGCGATAGAGGGCTGTCGTCGTCCGCGCCACGTACAGATAACCACCTGGTCCCATCTTCATGCCGGTGCCCTTCACAAATGGCACCGTGCCGTACGTCGAGCGAACGTTGTCCTTGGTGACCTTGTCGATGTTTCTTGTGGTGAGGTCAACGTAGAGGTTTTCGTCGGCATCGCAGGTGATGGCCCAGGGATCATCGGCGGCCAAGAAGCTGCCCCAATCCCAGATCGCGGTCAGGAGCTTGTACTTGACCACGTTGCTGAAAAGCAAGGCGCCATGTACAGCCACCTTGACGTTAAGCGAGTCACCAGTGACGTTCGGCGTCTTGACCCGCAACTCCGTAGCGCTCGCCGACACCAGCTCTGCCTGCGTCTTGCCAAAGTAGACAAAGTTCTCTTCCATCACCGGAGAAAAGTTCTCCCCCTTGATGGTAATCTGCCCGATGCCTGCCAGAGCGCTATCGGGAGGGATGATGCTGGTGATGACTGGCGTCGGCCTGCCCTGGAAGTTGGGGTTGTAGAGGCTCTCCGGGTATTCAGCCTCGCATCCCATGAGCAGCACCGTCACCATCCCCATCGCCAGAACTGCTAAGATCCTGGAGTATCTCGCATCCATGGTGCGTCTCCTGAGTTTCGGCACGTCCGGCGTTTTCCACCGACCCGGCGCTTAGTAGGCCAGGCGGAACGACATCATCTGCACCGCATCGAACACACCGAATGGGATGTAGGCATAGTCGAGGGCAATCAAGTGGTTGCCAAATGCCTTCTGCACGCCGAAGCCAAGGCTCAACCCTCGATCTGGATCGCCGTACTTCCCTTTCTCTTCCTCGGTGTGGCGGTAGCCAGTAGTGTAGCCTCCCCGCAGCGCCAGCAGGCCCATGAAGGTGTACTCGGCTCCCACGCTCAGCTGCTCGGGGTAGTCGCGGGGGTGACTTGCGTCAATCGAGAGGAGAAGATTGTGCATGTCGTTCTTGCCCAGGAAAAGCTCCAGTACCTCCATGGATACGCCGATCCTGAAGGTGAGGGGAAGCTGGAAGCCTTCCTTCTGGAATTTGATCTCCTTCGAGAAGTTACGCACGCTCATGCCGAAGGCTAAGGTGCGGAACCCGGTACGATACAGCGTGCCAAAGTCGAACGCCAGCACCTCCGCAGTGTTGTCGACCTTCTCGGTGATCCCAGCTGAGACATCGCCGACCGGCAGGGTGCTGCTCCCCAGCTTCTGGTAGCAGTAGCGAACGTGCCCACCCACGGAGAAGCGGTCAGTCAGCGAGCGCGCATAGGCCACGCCTACGGCCAAGGCCGAAGGGGTGAAGGTTTCCGTGTCAATATAGCCCTTCTCGGTGGTAGGATCCACCATGGTGCCAAGGAACTCGCCATAGTCCACTGCCAGCAGGCTGAAGCCCAGCACGCCGTACTCACCCCGCCACGGGTTGAGCGCGATCGTGCCGGACATGTGATTGATGTCCGCAATCCACTTGTTCTGGCTGATGGAGACATCCACCAGCGAGTTGACGCGCGCCATGTTGGCCGGGTTGTATAGCATGGAAGCCGAGTAGCCGGCGACAGTGGTGAAGGCCTCGCCCATAGCCGCCGCCCGTGCCTCAGTGGGCACGCTCAAGAACTGGAAACCTGTCTGGGCCAACTTCTTGTTAGCCGCAGTGCTCGTCACGACGCTCAGCGCCACGACGAACAGCACCGTCAACAGACTAACCATGCGTTTTTCCATTATCGACGTCTCCCTTGACTTGTGGTGACCTGCTCTTTCGCCCACCGGCCCGCTAACGAATGATGACAAACTTCCTATAGGTGCTCTGGCCGTCAGGTGTCTCGAAGTAGGCGATGTAGACGCCGCTAACCACAACCTGCCGGGACGAAGTGATGGAGTTCCACGCCGCGTCGCCGCTACCATCGGTGTGCTCGATGGTCTCGATCAGATCGCCCCGCTCCGTGAAGATCTTGATGGTGCACACCGGCGGAATGTCCAGGAACATGATGCGGTCTGGCGCCCCGTAGCCGTATTGCAAGTCCCGGGCGCGAATGTTGTACGGATTGGGCACCACGCGAATGTCCGCCAGGCTCTTGCCCGCCTGCCGCTTCAAACGCACTGGTTCGTTGGTGCGCGTGTAGAACATGCTGCTCTCCAACGGCCCGGGCGGATTGGCAGGCGTCACGTTGCGCGAGCCGTCATCAACGGAGGTGATGTAGTAGTAGTAGTCAAAACCACGCACCGCATCAAAATCCTCGTACTCGTTCACGATCTGCGGGTGGTCGGTTCCCGGTCCACAGGCAAAGATGAGCTGGTACGTGGTGTCCGGCACATGGATGGTCCTGTATAGCCGATACCCGGCGAAACCTGGCCACGACTCTGGCTCATTGGACCACTTGAGAATCACGCGGTCGCCGCCACCGGTTACCTCGAAGAACTTTGGCGGCGGAGGTGGGTGCGGGATGTTGTAGTTCAGCTTGTAGGTCATGATCGCCCGCTGGAAGGTCTTGAACAAGGAGTCGCGACCCGTAAACACCCACTTGTCCTTGTACTCATCGCGATTGCTGGTGGTGGAGCCGTCCGGGAGTGGGAAAGGCCCGCTGCCCCCCGCCAGCCACTTGGCCCCCACCTCTGTGCACTTAGCCCGGCTCAATCCTGCAACGCCCTCGGCGATGACGATGTGGATGCTGTCGCCCGGCGCCATGGTGTACGGGCCGAATCCCGCGCAATGGGAGAAGCCGCCTGGGGTCGAGCCCCAGATATCTGCAGCCTGGCCGGATTCCATCACCGCGTCGGCATGCATCTTCAGCGGGTGACCCGCAGTCATGGCCGCGTACTCTTCGGCCATCTTACCAGGGTTGAAGGCATCGTTGCCAGAGGTGATGGGCACGTCCGAGCCGAGGAACTGCGTGGTGGTAGGCTGCGCCGGATCATGCGACTTGTCGGTGGCCGACTTGTCCGCATGGAGCACCACGATGCCCACATGCTGCGCCGCCCCAAGGCGACCGTCGCCATTGGGCCGAATATCAGGCGCGCCAATGTTATCGAACCCCGCCTTGGAGTGGATACCGTGCCACGTGTACAACGATAGATAGCCTTCACCCGTCTGGGGGTCATAGACCATCATGCTGTCGTTCATGGCGTTGTGCCCCCACGAGGAGGATTGGGGCATCCAGTAGTAGCCGTATGGCCCTACCTCCCGGCACGGCGCGTAGCGGTACTGGAAGAAGAACACCACGCCTTCCAGCGTCAGATTGTGCTTGGTGCCCTTGGTGTCCACAATCCCGGTATTCTTGAACACATAGTCGTAGATGAAGTAGTTGTTGTGGTGCTGCTGGCTGAAGGCATAGATGGTGCGCTTCTCGGTGATGCCGATGCCGGTGTTCACCTCGTTGTAGAGCACGCGGTCGGCAACCAGGTTCGGGTCCACTTCGTCGACAAAGTCGAGGTAATCAATCACCCCTGCCGGGATGCCGTCCACCAGCACCAGGGGCCGCTCGAATTTCCCGTACATCTTGAAAGTGACAGGCAT
This sequence comes from Calditrichota bacterium, assembly GCA_014359355.1. Lineage (NCBI taxonomy): Bacteria > Pseudomonadati > Calditrichota > Calditrichota bacterium. The sequence continues at coordinate 7,462 of JACIZP010000295.1, forward strand.
GAATTCGCTCTCTTCGTTCAGCACCCGCGGGCCACAGTGGACGACTTTGTAGTTGAACGTCACTCCCACCAACGGATCCGGGTAGTTGGTCGCCCCGATCCACAGCGCCTTTGCCGCCTTGCAGTCCTGGTAGCGGAACTGCGCAGGCCAGCGCAAGCCATCCTGCTGGTCGGAGACCAGGTGGCGACGGCCTACTTCGATCTCGCAGCCGGCACTGGAGAACCAGTCGTGCAGCTGGCCGACCGCCATCCACCTTGTCTCGTCGGCGCGTCCCGGGCCCGGCACAAGCACGAGCACCAGCAACGCCACCCCAAGCCAGTGTGCGATTCGTCTCATGGTCTGTCCTTCTGCTTGTTCAATCGTCCAGGTTCCTCTCGCTACAGCCTGAAGTCAATGGTGATGCCGAAGAACACGCTGCGCGGGTTGAGGAAGGTAAAGTGCGTCTGGTTCGGCATGTCGATGTATGCCTTGTCATCGAGCAACTTCTTGATCTTCGGCTCAGGCACCATCACCCATTGGCCGCCGATGCACTCGAAGTAGTTCTTCCTGCTCAGATCGTAGTAGATGACATGGGGGTCGAGTTTACTGACATCCTTCATGTCCGACACCGCTTCCATCGGCTGGAACGCGACCCCGTCCTTGCGGTAGTCGCCCGGACGGTCGTTGCCCGGGATGTACGGATAGCCGAGGGGATCGCCGATGTCCTTCGGGAGGTGGAGGGACTGCATGTAATAGTTGTAGTCGAAAACGTTGACGTGCGAAACACCGGAGAAGCGCTTGATGTTGAACACGTTGTAGATGTCCACGAAGAGCTTCACGTCAAACCTGCCAATGGGGAAGAGCTTGGAGAGCTTTAAGTCAAGGTTGTAATAGTCCTTCCACCGCACGTTGTAGGTGATGCCCGGCACGTTGTTCGGATTCCAGGTGAACCAGCTGCCGGCAGTCCAACGGCCGACCAGGTTGAGGTGCCACTCGCCCAGCAGCCTCTGCCCCAGGAACACCGGACCGTAGTCAGTAGGCGTGTGCAGGTCCAGGTACGCCTTGAAACGCGGCCGCGGCCGCGGCTTATACTGCACGGGGTTCCTTCGCTCGTACTCGCGCTGGTCAGCCGGGTTCTCGTACATGTACCCTCGGCCAAACTGCCCGGAGGTCTCCACCCGATACTCGTAGTTGAGGTCGCCAGTCAGCCAGCTCCCCCACAGCTTGGTGAGGTCGACCTCAAACCCGCGGATGTCCTCGTAGGCGTTGTTGGTCAGCTTGTAGTAGTTGACCTTGCCGTCGAAACTCAGATAACGAACCCAGTACTCCTCGTCGGTAATGTCCTTGTAATAAGCCGACAGGTGCAGCAGGTAGTCCCTCGCCAGGGCATGATCGTAACCCAGCTCGTAGGAGACCGTCCTCGCCAACGGAATGGTAGGATCGCCGAAGTAGTCGACGGCGTTAATAGCCGAGCGCTGCACCCGGTACAACCGCTCAGAGGTCGGCATCTGGCGATAGTGGCCATAGTTGAAATAGAGCTTGGAGCTGGCCGTGATGGGATGAGAGATGGCCAGGCGCGGGCTCAATGTCCAGCGCGTCTCGGGTTTCTTGGTCTTGTACTGCGACTCGCGCTCCTCCCGGTAGGCCTGGGAGAAGAAGCCGCGGTCGTAGGCATCCACATCAAACCAGTTGCCGTTCGGATTACTGTAGTCCAAGACCAGTCCAAGGTTGGAGATAAAGCCCTCGAACTCTATCTTGTCCGTCACGTAAAAGGTGCCGCGGAAGGGGTTCTGGTTCACGCGCGTCCAGGTGTTGCCCTCGGGCAGGTAGGCGTTGTACTGACCGAAGGACATCCTGAACTGATCGTAAACAAACTCGGTCCCGACTTTGACCTGGTTGCGACGATCCACCTGGCTGACCAGGTCGGCGCGGGCCGTGTAGGTGGCCAGTCGGCTATAGTCCCGCGATACGCTCACCGGCCCACCCATGATGAACACGCCGTCGATGCCGAAGATCGGCTCCTCCGAGAACCCAAACGGCCGCTCATCTAAGTAGTAGCCGGGGAACACCTCGTACAGCTTCGAGGTGTCCCGATAGCGTCCCGGCCGGGTGTAATACTTCTTGCCCTGTCGCTTCAGTTGCACTTCGTAGAAGGTGCTGGGGCTCAGCACATGAGTGAACTTCAGCGTGGCGGTATGGTAAAACCGCGAGGTCGGCGACCAGTAGATGTTGGTGTAATAGCGCGTGGGAACGGTAAAGCTGCCCGTGGTCATCTGATCGGCAATTTCTTCGGCAGTCTCGAAGTAGGAAGTACCGCCGGAGAAACTGGAAGAGACCGCGAACGTCTCACCATAGAGCCCGATAAACGAAAGCTTCATGCTGGGGGTAATGTCCGATGACATCCGCAACATGAAGCTTTGATCCAAGATGGATTTGCGAGACAGCTCAATGAGGTACTGTTCCTCCTCGCGGCGGCCGGAGGCAAAGAAACGGAGGTTACCCAAGTACTTGCCGACCAGGGGTACCGGCCCACCGAACCCGGCGTCGAACAGATAGTCGGGGTCTTTAATGTCCCCTTGTTTGCGGTGTTCCCAGAGGAAGACCTGTTGGGCCCCCTGGGGGGTGAGGTCGTTGCTCGGGTCGTCGTCCTGCAGGGTGAGTGCCGAGATCTTGTTCCAGCCGTCAAACTCTGGGTACTGCCGCTGGGTGTAGGCATCCCAGGCGCCGTTCTTCGTCCCCGTCCAGCAGACCGCGTCATCCAGGTAGGGACGGAGCCAGTAGGAATTGCGGTCGTAAGGGGAGATGCCGAAGTGTTTGGGTCCAGGTGGCCTTATCTTGAACGTGACCGTGCCGCTGTACCCTTTCGGGTCGCCCTCTCTGGTCACCACGTTGACCACGCCGGAGCGGACGTTGGTGTATTCGGCGCTGAACCCACCTACCTGCACCGACACCTCGCGTACGGCACTAAGTGGCACGCCGGTAATGGGTCGGTTGTCGCGTTCATCGCGCAGCACGACGCCGTCGACCATGAAAATAGCCTGGTCGGCGCCGCTGCCACGGATGCCCAGCCCAGAGGTGACGCCAGCCTGCAGACCGATGGCGTCGGTCACCTTGGCCACTGGGAGCGCAGTGATTTCGCTGGCCGTGACGTTCTTCTGGGAGGCAGCAACGTCCACCTGGACCACCGGGCGCTCAGCCACCACCACCACTTCCTGGCCCATGAGGGTCTCGGGCGAAAGCTTGAAATCCTCGGTGGTGGTCAGGTCGATCTTGACCCGCACGTCGGTGACGGTCACGGTGGTGTAGCCAATCATGGATGCACGCAGGGTGTAGACGCCAGGTGGGACGTTGAGGATCACATAGTGACCATCGAGGGCAGTGGCGGCGCCCATCGTCGTGCCCTCAATGACCACGTTCACCCCTGGGAGTGGCTGACCGGTCTCGGCGTCGGTCACCACTC
>JACIZP010000296.1 GCA_014359355.1 Calditrichota bacterium
GAGACTTGTGCCAAGTCCTCTCATCGTGTAAGAGGCTACACAAAGAAAAGCGGGACATACGTTGCGCCTCATAGGAAAACAAACCCCGATAAGTCGAAATTCAACAACTACAGTACGAAAGGAAACTATAATCCGTATACTGGGAAGAAAGGCACAAGAGATCCGTTTAGGAAATAGTTTGCCAGCCTAACAACGCCCTCGAGCGGACCGCCCGCAAGCGGGTGTCCGGTGAGCTTCAACGTTACCGCACGCCGCTTGGACAGGGCACCACCCCCACTCCGGTCGATCAGCCGAGCTTGTAGCCGATGCGGCGCAGGAAGTCCTGGCGATGCGCAACGTCCTGGGCGGTCTCGACACCGAGCGGGCTCTGGCCATCAACGACGCCAATGATCCCCCGCCCCTGAGCCGTCTCCACCACCAGCACCTCCACCGGGTTGGCCGTGGCGCAGCAGATGTTGACGATCTCCATTACGTCGCGCAACGTACGCAGCACGTTGATCGGGTAGGCATTTCCCAAGAGAAGGACAAACGAGTGCCCCGCGCCAATGGCTAAGGCGTTCTCTTGCGCCAGCTTGATCAGATGCTCGTCGGTGCCGCTAAAGCGCACCAGGCGCGGCCCTGATGACTCGCAGAAGGCAAAGCCGAACTTGATGTTAGGTACCGAGCAGACCAGCGCCTCGTGCACATCCTCGACCGTCTTGATAAAGTGCGACATGCCGATGATGACGTTGACGTCATCGGGCTTCTTGATCTGAACAGTTTTGATCTCCATGCTCTCCCTCCGCAGCGGAGTACCTCCCACTACTCCATGGGACTCCAATCCTTTGCCACCTCGCCGATCCACGTCCAGAGGAAGCGACTGGCCACCCCGAGCGCTGTTGGCAGCGGTTCGTGAGGAGCACTCACCGCAGCGCCCGCAAAGGGGATGCCGCTTTCCTGGAAAACCTTCGCCGCAGCAGCCAGGCCCCGCTCAGTGGAGCCCGGCAACAAGCGCAGACCGTCCTGCGCTGCGCTGGCAAGAGCCTCTTGCCAGCTATCCACCAGCGGCGATGATACAAACTCCAGTTCCGTGCTCACTCCCACCCGATCGAGATGCAAACGCGGCAGAGGATCTGCCGAACCGGCGTCGGTGTATCTCTGCTCAGCCACGAGCAGGTCTCTCAGTGTGAGGTAACTATCCACCGCCATCGCCAAGAGACGTTGGTTCGACCAGAAGAAGCGAGCCGGTCTCGCGCCTCGGAGAGTGGGGTCCCACGTCCAGAGCTCCCCGGGGCGGTACCCGTGGCCGTCTATCCTGCCGGTGTGGCCAATGGTCCAGGCGCTGTTGAGCGCAATGTCGCCGGGGGCGGTGTTGGCCACGTCGCACAGGGTCACGGCCAGCACCACATCAGGACGCCAACCCTGTGGACCGGCATGGGCCATGAGCACGGAGCTTGCCGCTACGTTCTCCGTGCCGGGGGGCAAGCATTCCACGATCACCCGGACTCCTCCGGACCCTTGGCGCTCCACGAGGTGGAACACTCTGCCCATGGGCGCCTCGTACGCGGAAACGCGGCCCCCTTCGCGGCGGGCCGCCGCAAGCAACGAATCGAGCATCTGGGGCTCGGTAAGCTGAACCCCAACTACCAAACGCCGCTCGTGGGGCGTCCCCCGCAGTGACAAGAGCAGCACCGCCACGAACAGCACAAACGTCCCCACCGGGAAGGCAAACGACCTCTGTTCGCGCCTCATCCGCTCTTCCTCCCATCATCATCCGCGCAAATTCTGCCCTTTCCCCGGACCATGGGCTTTGCTCTGCAGCTCCGTCCCCAAATCCTTAACTTCACGGTGGGCGAACGCCAAGTCGCTCCATCATCGAGTACAGCCTGCGGCGTGTCACCCCCAATAGGCGTGCAGCTTCGGTCTTGTTTCCTCCTGCCTTGTCAAGAGCTTTAACGATCAAGCTTCTCTCCACTTCCTCCAGGGACAGCCCTGCGGCGGGGATTTCCACAGGCGAGGACGGTGCTGCGCTGTAGACGATGTGCGCCGGCAAGTCGGCGCGCGTAATCACTCCCCCGCCGGTCATGATCACGGTGCGCTCCACCACGTTCTCCAGCTCGCGCACATTGCCCGGCCAGGTGTAGTGCATCAGGGCTGCCAAGGCATCAGGCTCGATGGCCGCTTTGGGGCCTCCGTACTTTCGCAGAAAGTGGTTGACCAGCTCCGGGATATCCTCGCGACGCTCGCGCAGCGGCGGCAACACGATGGGGAAAACATTGATGCGATAGTAGAGGTCCTCACGGAAAGTGCCGGCGTGGAGCGCTTCCTCCAAGTTGCGATTGGTGGCAGCGATGATGCGGGCGCGTACAGGGATGGGTCTGGTGGCACCCAGCGGCACCATCTCGTGGCTTTGCAGCACGCGAAGGAGCTTGACTTGGGTGGCCAGCGAGACATCGCCGATTTCGTCCAGGAAGAGCGTCCCTTCGCCGGCTGCCTGGAACAATCCCTCCTTTCGTCGATCGGCGCCGGTGAAGGCGCCCTTTTCGTAGCCGAAGAGTTCGCTTTCCAGAAGGCTCTCCGGCAAGGCGCCGCAGCTCACGGCGACGAACGGTTTGTCGGCACGCGGGCTCAGTTCGTGGATGGCTCTGGCGATGAGCTCCTTGCCGGTGCCGCTCTCGCCCCGGAGGAGCACAGTGGCATCGGTGGGGGCCACCTTTTGCACCATGCGGTAGACCTTTTCCATGGCTTCGCTACGCCCCACCACATAGGCAAGTTCGAAGGTGTGGCGCAGCTCCTGCCGCAGGGCCACGTTTTCCTCAGCCAGCTGCCGCTTTTCGATGAGGCGCGCGACTTTGAGGCGGAGCTCATCTGTCTCGAAAGGCTTGATGAGATAGTCGTACGCCCCCTGTTTCATGGCCTCTACTGCGGTCTGAGCGGTGGCGTATGCGGTCATCAGAATGACCTCGACCCCGGGGTGGCGCGCCTTGAGCTCTTTAAGCACCTGCAGGCCGTCCATGCCGGGCATCTTGAGGTCGCAGAGCACCACGTCGAAGGGCTCGCGGGCAAACGTGTCCAACGCGGTCTGACCGTCGAAGGCCATGGCCACGTAGTGTCCATCGGCCTCCAGCGCCGCCTTCAACACCTGGCACATGCGCTGCTCATTGTCGACCACCAACACTCGTCCGCGTCGCACGCCCTTTTCACCTCAGTACCAGGGGAGAGCCCTCGTCCCCGCTGCCCCTACTCCGCCGCAAGGTCGGCCAGCAGCGTCTTTAGCTCGCCAAGGGGAGTGATGCGGCAGGGATACCCGCCGCGCCGCAGGTCGCAGCTTGACCAGCAGGTGCAGCGTGTGCTGCACACCACCTGCGGCCCATTCTGGCCGTCCACCACCGTAATCCTGGCGGACGGCCAGCCGCGGCGCAGGCCACGTCCGGCCAACTCGACTACGCTGCTCAATGGGTCGAGACTGCCGTCAAAGAGCTGGGTCGTCCACGTGCCGTCGCCGTGGCGGGCCCGCGAGAGCCGGCGCAGCTCCCGCAGGAACGGCACATAGCCCCACAGCTCAGTGTGCATGCCTAAGAGGTCGAGAACCATAGCGCGCAACGTTTGCGCCACGCGCTTGTCTCCTTCATCGCGCACGCAGTTGACGACGATTCCCACCCGCACCTTCCGCAAAAGGTTTTCCAACAGGCTGGTCAGGCAATGGCGGCCGCTGTTGAAACCGCCGAGGAGGTCGCGCAGAGGTTTGTCCTCATTGCCACGGCGCTTGCGCAGGAAACGCCACAGCCTCTCCGCCTCGGGACGCCCATGAGCCTCTCGCTCTAAACCGCGGAGCAGGCATGCCTCAAGGAAGCGGAACGAGCCGCGGACCGCTAAGGGTTCAGGAGTGGTCACCACTACCCCGAGGTCCGCAGCCAAGAAACAATCCAGCGTGAACGGGGCAATGCCCGGGCCGAGGTCGACAATCACAAGGCCAGAATTCAGCTTGCGCAGGGTGCGCGCAAGGCGTCCGGCAAGGCCATCGTCTTCGTAAGCATCCGACGGTGTCTGGCAGACGCTCACCAGTTGGAGTTGGCCCCCGGCCATTCCTCGGCGTGGCACCGCGACGGTGTTCAGCAGAGGGCCTTCGCGGGCCGGCCCACCCGCAGGATGCATGAGCGCCGCCGTGAGGTTTTGTCCCCCAAGATCCGCGTCGACAAGGGTGACCGTGTGTCCTTGGGCACACAAACGTTCTGACAAAGCTAAGGCGAGCGTCGTCTTGCCCACGCCGCCTTTGCCGCTGCCCAACGCAACGACCACCCTCTTCCTCCCTATCTTGCTCATAGCAGACCCCTCACACTTCCCATCCCAACCACCCCCGGTCTGCCGGGGTCACTTCAGGTCAAGCTCGGACTGGGTGGGCACAGTCCTCACCTGCTGCGCGAATTCCCGGAGCCGTTCCACTTCTTCCGCGGTGAACAGGCGCCAGCCCCGCCGGTCCTTCTGTTTGGCATCGCGCACCAGGCGGGCGGCCTTCCAGCGGTACCACGTGGCACGACTGATGCCCGCCAGCTCCAAGGCCTCGTGAGTTCTGTAGTAGGTCTTTCCCTTTATCACCAGCGGCATCGCTTGCTCCCCTCCAACCCACCCACTCTCATCATCGTCATTGTCTTGATATATCTTGAGACGGCTTAAGATAATATTTCTCAGCGACAATGTCAAGCACTATTTGCAGGGCCATGCTCATCGACCAAGGGTCTGCTTCGACTGAACAGGGAGGGTCTCGATGGGAGGGGTTCCCAGGCAATTCGGCCATTGGGCCGGTCACCGCCCTGAGGCTGGTCCATAAAGCATGACTTGGGGACAGTGCTTTGCCCGCTGGCCTCCGGTAGGAGTCAGCACAACGCCAGGCCGCGGCATACAGGCTATGGCGCAGCTGCCTGCCGCTCCCCCTGGCGCGCCACAATTGCCACGAGCCTGTCAATGATTGGAACTTGCCCCTGCAGAATCCTCTTCTTCGCCTCGTCGACCTCGAACCAGGCAGCGCGGTCCACCTCGGGAAACTGCTGTATCTTCCCAGAACCCTTTGGCCATTCCAGCGAGAAGGTGTTGCTCACCAGTCGCGTCACGTCAAAGTCCTGCTCCAGAGCCCAGGCGTGGATTATCTTGCCGCTCGGTTGGCGGAACTCCCCCAGGGCAATGGGATTCCCCTGGACTGCTAACCCGGTTTCCTCCTGCAGCTCCCTTAGTGCCGCCTGGAGTGGGTCCTCCGTTTCACTGTACAGGCCCTTTGGTATGGACCAGGCGCCGAGGTCCCTTTTTGCCCAAAATGGCCCGCCAGGATGCACGAGCAGCACTTCGAGCTTGCCGTGCAGGCGCCTGAACAGCAGGATGCCCGCGCTGTGTTGGCTCATCTCCCTTCTCCCCTGTGGCCCCTCTTCGATTCGGGCAATTCGCTCTGCCGTAAAGTGCTCTCGGGGCACGGCGCGCAACTACGCCCTTCACTCCAACGGGCGCGACCTCCGCATTGCTTTCCCCACGGCGAAGGAGACTGCAGCGGTGGGTTCACGCCTTCTCGACACAACGTTCCGGCCGCTTCTCGGAGAAAGGGCCGGCGTGACACTCCGCCCCCGAGTTGGGCTTTCACCATGCAGGCGAGAGCTGTCCGGCCTGGTCCTGCCAATGGGGCACCCAGGCTAAGGCGACCAACGAGACGTTCACATCCGTCTTGCGAGGCCTGAGCACCAGAGCTTCCAGCTTCTCGTTCATGGGGTCGGTGCGCGCCTGCATCTCTTCTATCTCGCGGGCGAGTTGCTGCTCCAACTCTGCCAGCTGCTGCCGCACCTGCTCCAGGTTTTCCTGCGCCCGTCGCACGTCCTGTTCCTCCTTCATCGCCCTGCTGGCCCCGCGGGCGGCAGTAGTTGCGCGTCCGATCGTGGAATGGCTGATGGCCTTTCTTCCCACAAAGGCACCGAGCAGCGTGGTACCCAGCGAGATGGCCGTCTGCATCTTCTGCTGCTTGGCCTGTTCCACCTCTCGCTCCAAAGCCCATTCGGCGCGGCGCACGCGCTCTTGCAGCGACGTCATGCGTGGTGCGTACTTTTGGCGCAAGCGCTCCACCATCTGGTCACGCTGCTCGTGGGCAGCAAGCTGCAGTCGGATGCGAAAGTCCCTCTCCGTCTCGCCCGGCTTGGACACGAGCCCCAAGGACGGGCTGCGCAGGACTTGCAGACTGTGTTTACGGAAGAGCCACTCCTGCAAGTCCTTTTGCCATTCGGCGTAGTTGGCCTTCTTGGTGGCCTCGGCAGGCAGCTCACCGAACACCGCATGCTCGTCTGCGGCTGCCCTCTGCAAGTCGGCTTCGGCCATCTCTACTCGATCGGCGGCGTCCCAGTCGATTAGGGCCGGATGATCGGGCAGCGAAGCAAGGAGCGCCGCAGTCTCCTCGGCGTCGATGTCCAGCTTCCTGTCCAGGTAATACACCTTCGCCAGCCCCAAGAGTTTCGGCTCGTAGCGCAGCACTCTGTCACCTGGTTGTCCTCTGCGCACAGGCAGGAAGTATTCGGGGATGTCCGGCGGCAGCGCTGGCCGCGCCGTTGCTGCCTGCCGTTTCGCACTAACGGTCGGCGTAGCCGCCGCTTGTGCCACCGGCACCGCCTTCTTGCGCTCGTCCATGAGCTGCTTGATCTGCGTCCTGGTCATCGGACCTCGCAGGTAGGACATGACCCAGCGCGTCTCAAAGATGACCGGTTCTTTCTCATGGACGTTGTTCATGAGGAAGATGCGTTTACCCAAGCTGGCCAGCGTCTGCTCCATGCGCTTGCGGTCGAAGCCGCTGCCGAGGTTTGCCCCTTCCAGGCCGTCCAGTAGCCGCTGTTTGTCGCGGTCCGTCTGCAGCCGGCCGATGAACCAGGTGCCGGTGTTGGCCAAGCCCTTGTAGTCCAGGTCCACGGGGTTTTGGGTGGCAAGGACTATCCCCAGGCCGAATGCCCGCGCCTGCTTCAGGAGGGTCATCAGCGGTGCTTTGGCAGGTGGATTGGCCACCGGCGGGAAATAACCAAAGATTTCGTCCATGTAGAACAGTGCGCGCAAGCTACTGGTGCCTGATTGGGTGCGCATCCATCCCAGGAGCTGGCTCAAGAGAAGGGAGACAAAAAACATGCGCTCGGCGTCGTTGAGGTGGGCGATGGAAAAGATGGCCATGCGGGGCTTGCCCTCCGGCGTGTAGAGGATGCGGTCGATGTCCAATGGCTCTCCTTCGAGCCAAGTCTCAAACCCTGGGGCGGCCAGCAAGTTGTTGAGCCGCATGGCCAGCGCAAAGCGGTCTTTCGTGGGGAAAAACGATTCCACATCGAACACACCGATCTTGCTCATCGGTGGGGACTGAATGGCCTGAATGAGCGCGGCAAGCTCCATGTCCTGACCTTGTCGCCAGGCGCGGTCGAGGATGTTGCTGAGCAGAATGTGTTCGCGGCTTTGCAGTGGGTCCGCCTCGATGCCCATCAGGTTGAGCAGGCTGGTCACAGTCGTATTGACGCGCTCGCGCAAGAGCTCGCTATCATCGAGAATCTCTTGGCGAGGAGCAGCAAAAGAGGCAACGATGGACACCGGCAGGCCGGCGGTACTCCCCGGCGTGTAGATGGCAAAATCGGCCGCTTCGCGCAGCCGCCGGATCCGCGCGCCGTCCTGTCCCCATTCGGCCAGGCCCTTCTTCCACAGCTCTGCCTGTTCGCGGGCGTACTCTTCGACAGAAAGGGCCTTCGTGCGCGCATCGTCCTCGTTGACCCAAGGGAGGAACTCTGCGGGACTCAGCTCTGGGAACGTCAGCAGCAAATTGGGGAGATCGCCCTTCGGATCGACGATAATCGCGGGGATGCCATCGAGCGCGGCCTCTTCGAGAAGGCCAATGCACAGGCCCGTCTTGCCGCTACCGGTCATCCCCACACAGACGGCGTGGGTCACCAAGTCCCTGGAGTCGTAGAGCAAGAGCTCGTCGCGGCGCGCCTTTTTCTCCAAGTCATAAAGGCGGCCCAAGTAGAAGACACCCAACTTCTCAAAGTCTTGCATGGCTCTTCCTCCGCAAGGTCAACGAGTAGCAAAGATTCCACGGGTAAAGATATGAACCTCAACGAGAATGTCAAGAGGAATCTTTCCCTTCGCCAGCGAAGCCAGGCCACGCAAAGCTTTGCCAAACAATCCTCCAGTGAAAATATCTGTTGACATTAATCGCAGGAATTGTTAACTTAAAAGCACAACGGAGCGATGGTCGACTGTCGGGTTTACCAGCTGAGGGAGGCTACCCATGGCAAACTACAAGATTGTGGAAATCGAAGGTATCGGCAAATCTCATGCAAACAAGTTGGCCAAGGCCGGAATCACGACGGTGAGCGACCTGCTCGAAAAAGGGGCCACGCGCAAGGGACGCAAGGACTTGGCAGATGCTACCGGCATCGATGAGTCCCTGATCCTGAAGTGGGTGAACGCCGCGGACCTATTCCGCATCCCAGGCATTGGCAGCGAGTACGCCGAGCTGCTGGAGAAGGCGGGTGTGGACAGCGTCAAGGAACTGCGCAACCGCAAGCCTGAGAATCTCCATGCGGCCCTCACCGAGGTGAACGAGAAGCACAAACTCGTGCGGAAGCTGCCCGGACTCAGCCAGGTAGAAGGCTGGGTGCAGGCTGCCAAGCAGCTCGAGCCGGTCATCAAGTACTAAGCGGAGTCGCAGAAGCAAGTTCCATAACAAAACAAGCGGCGCCTCACTTGCTGGGCGCCGCGCGGTTTTCGGGGGAGAAAGGAGGGGTACGGCTCTCCCGCAATCCGTTCAGCCTTCCTCCGCTGCACCACATCGCGCACGTTTCCTGGAAGAACAAACCTGTCACGGCACTTGAAATCACAAGGAGACTATCCAATGGGAACCTTTAGTTTCCTGAAGAACGTAGGTGCAGCAATCTTTGGTGGCGGCAAGAACGAGGCCAAGGAGGTGGAAACGCTGTTGCGCACCGAACTGGGCGACCGCATCAAGAACCTCAAGGTGGAGTTCAAGAACGACACCATCTTCCTCTACGGCCAATGTGATACGCATGCCACCAAGGAGAAGGCCATCTTGCTCGCCGGCAATGGCGGCGCGTTTCCGCGGGCTGGCGGCGCGCGTGGTGAGCGCGGTGGTGTTGGTCCTGGTGGTGG
>JACIZP010000297.1 GCA_014359355.1 Calditrichota bacterium
AGAACCACCTCCCCGCGACAACGTGCCACCCCCGCCGCAATGGCGTGCTTCTTCGGCGACCAGTTGCTCGGGCACGAAGTGAGGCGCACCAGCTCCAGATGCTCGTGGCCCACCGCCATTCTCTCCACAATGGCGGCCGTGGCGTCTTCCGAGCGGTCGTCCACGATGATGATCTGCAGCCTGTCGCGCGGATAGTCCTGCGCCAGCAAGGCAGCCACGCAGCGGCCGATCTGCCGCTCCTCGTTGCGCGCGGCCACTACCACCGAGACCGACGGTCGATCCTGGGAACGCGCTCCTTCTTTCCGCAACAGCCCCAGAAGCAGCCCCAGCAGGAAAAGGGCAAACACCCCTCCCAGGGCAATCAGGGCGATGGAAAAGACCGTTCCCGCCACGCGGTGCGCCTCCTAATAGTTGACCGCCACCTGGATGCTGGCCTGCCGCTCAAAGCCGCTTGCTCCGGCCACATGCCCCCGGTTGGTCAAGGCCGTGTGGACGTAGGCGAGGCTCACGAAAATGTCCTTGCGCACCTGGTCGCTCACCTGCACGCCCCAGGTGGCTCCCGACTCCACGGTGCCGGCCAAGAAGGCCTTGCGCTCCGAGCCGTTTTCCGGGTAGGGCGTCCACACATCCCCTTTGCCCTGGCGGCGCCATTGCGCCCAGACTTGGGTGAATAGGTCCCGGCTCCACTGGTACTCCGCTGCCAAGGCCAGACAATCGGCATCCGGGCCTAACCAATGGCCGATGATGCGATCGTAGTGCAGGTAGACGTTGAGCGAGTCATAGTGCGTGTACACAAACGGCTCGATGCGCGTATACTCGGCGCGCAGGGCGGCCTCCCGCAAGCCCAAAGGAGCCACCCAGTGGGCGCCGAGCGTAAAGCCGAACTTGTTGCCGTAGTAGCGCAACGGGTTCTTGCTCAGGGTCATGTCGTCCAACATGAACTCGACATAGGCCTTGACGTTGCGCAGGGGAAAGGTTACCACATCGAAGCTCATCATGTTGTTGTCGCGATCGCCCAGATGGTGTTCAGCCACGTGGTAAGGCATGAGCGGGTTGAGGTAGCTGAACTCCACGTCCCTGCGGCCGTAGAGCACGCTCTCCGTGCCGGCTATCAGCAGCCAATGGGCCAGGCGCACCTCCAGGCGATGCGCTGCCAAATAGCGTGGCCCGCCCAGTCTGGTAAGGAAAGCGTGTAGCGCCGAGAAGGAAAAGCGCTTGAACGGCACGGTCAGGCGAAAGGCGTCGAACAGGGGGGCATTGCGCGACAGGAGGAGACCGCCCCGCCAGCCAGGACCCCAGTGCGCCTGCATCCGCCCCGCCTGAAGATGAATCCGCCAGAACTGCACCGCCACATAGGCCTCCGCCTGGTCAGAGTAGACATTCCGCCCGGAGGTGACCACCGGCAGTCCGTGCCGCGGGTCAAAGCTCTCTTCCGGCACCTTGCCCCCGCGCCGCAGGGTGTTGCGCGCGTCCACGTAAAAGCCTAGTTTGCCCTCGATGGCCCCGCGCACGATGCCGCCGGCCATGGTGCGCCATTGCCGCTGCCCGATGGCCATGGTGTCCGCAGCGTGGGCATCCACCGCCTGCGTGAAAAGCGCGTCGACAAAGCCGTAGCTCTTCCCCTCTTGCCAGCGCCACAGGTGCCGCTCGCGATAGCGTGGCTGTACGACCAGTCCGGCGACCGGCAGGTCATCGCAAAACTCGCCCTTCAGCTGCTCCAACAGCGCGCGCTCACTGTGGCTGAAGGCGGAAGGATCGTCCTGGAGCACGCGATCGGCAGCAGCGATGAGCTCTGCCACCTGCTGCCTGGAGAGGGGCAGCGCCCGCAAGCCCACGTCTCTGACCAGACCTTTGGTCTCCAGACGCTCGAGAAGGCGATAGGCCCAATGGTCCAACGGCAGGTTCACCGATTGGGGGGCAACAGGCATAACACCGCACAGCAGGATCATTCCGGTCACGAGCACGTAACTGGTCTTGGACACGCGATTCCCTCGCACAGATCTGGCCCGACTGTTCCCTTGGGCCTTTGAGGAGCCAAAGGCTGTGCAGCAATTTAGCAAATCGCAGGCAAATTTCAAGGCCTTTTTTGGCAGAAGTGCCGGAGGGGGCGGAGGAGCAGGAGAGTGGCATCCCAGCCCGGTGAGGGCTGCGAAGAGGCGAGTGGCGGAGTCGCCTTGTCAAGCTGCGGATAGCTGGGCCGAAGAGCAAGCCGGTGGCCCCTGGAGCATGGCGGAAGGCCGGGAGTCGGGCAAGCCGCTCCGGAGGAACTCGCGTGCTCAGCCCTGGCCGCTGAGATTTCTTCCTTGGCTACGGGGAACGCGGCGGCACTTAGCACACCGACCGCCGACTCGTCTACGGAGCAGGCTCGAGGCGAGGAGGAAGAGCCATCGGCAGCGCACTGGCCCGCAGCCCAAGGGTGGGCAGTTGCGGGAGCAAGAGTTCCAACGCGTGCGCCGTGCGGGTGGCATGGGGG
>JACIZP010000298.1 GCA_014359355.1 Calditrichota bacterium
GCACGGACGGCTCCGAGCCCCCCGCCTCTCGCCCCTCCATGCGCCGACGATGCTTGCGCAAGGCCTGCGCCGTTCACCGACAGCATCGAGAGCAGGTCCCCTGCGTGTGCCCCCCTCCTTCGGCGAGTGGCGGGGCTTCGGCACACCGGTGCACCCCTGCATTCCACTTGCGGAACTTGGCGAGTTCCCAGCGTAGGACCCCGAAAACAGAAACGGCAAGAGAGCGTCTGCGAGCCGCGCGGGAGATGGCCCACTCCTCTCCCGCGCACACCTCAGGCAAGGAGGGCGAGGACAAAGCAGAGCAAGGTCAGCACCACGGTGGCGGCCGCTGCAAGTTGCAGCCCTAACGAACCACGCCGCGCGCCATAGCCGAGGAGCTGGGCAAGGAAAAACCCACTGGCAAAGCCCACCAGATGGGCCACATTGTTCACCCCAGGCATCATGAAGCCCATGGCCAGCAACACTACTGCCCAGAGCAAGAGCTGGCGGGACAAGAGCGACCCCATGAGTCCCCCGTGCATGCGGCCGTAACTGATCAGCGCGCCCATGAGCCCAAAGATGGCCCCCGAAGCACCGATGGTGAAGCCCACCCCCAAGAGTCCAGAGAGAAGCATGCCGGCGGCGCCGGAGAGTGTAAAGATCAGCAACAAGCGGGGCGTGCCGAAAAGTTCCTCGACAGCGGGTCCTAACTGCCGGATCCACAGCACATTGAAAAGCAGATGCAAGAGGTTGCCATGCAGATAGATGGCAGTGATGAGCGTCCACCACTTCCCTGCAAAGAGCGCCGCCGCGCCGGTCATGCCCAGTCGCGCCAAACTCCACATGCTCGGCGCCAGCAGGCCAGTCACGCCGTGCGGCTGCGCCACCGCCCGCAGATCAAGAAGCAGGCTCACCACGTAGAGCACCACGCACAGCGCAATGAGCACCGGCACTGCGCGCACCCCTCTGCCTGCCAGTCGACGCACCACCGAGGTGATTCCCCGCCGCCCGGGCCGCCTATAGCCGCAGTGAATACAGACCTCGGCCTCGGCGCTCACCAGCTTGCCACATGCCGGGCAGAGGATTGCATGTTTTTCGCCCTGTTTGGCCACTTTCCTCCTGGCGTTCCGTGCTGTCAGTTGCGGGAAAAGGGAGGCAGTTGCGCCACCACCACTTGCCGGTCGCCCTTGCTGCCCGCGCTCAGGCAGTACGTCTGCTCAGGCGCGAAGAACCATCGGCAGATCCCCCAGCGATTCTGCGCCTTCCGCACCCATTGGACCCGGGCCGCGGGCCTCAAGCGGAAAATGGCCAGGCGGGAAAGCTCAAAGCCATAAACGAGCCGAGAAAGCAGCCACCCAGTCACGGCAGCCGTGGCTCGCAGTCTGGCAGCACGCTCGCAGTGCAAGTTATCGACCTCCAGTTCCCTTGTACGGGTCTTCAGCCTGCCGCCAATATAGGAAATCCTTGCGAAGAATGCAAGACAAAACGCACTCCCACGGCAGGAAAGGAACAACCTGTTGTAAAACCGGAAAATTGCCTTGCATTTGAAGGCGAATTTCCCTATATTACGGGCAAACAGAAGAGCCTACAACAGAAAGGAGGTTGGGCGCTGCATGCCGAAAGTGCGAGTCCGCGAGGGCGAGAGTTTTGAGAAAGCCCTGAAGAGATTCACCAAGGCTTGCGAGAAGGCTGGGCTGATGGCAGATATCAAGAAGCACCAGCACTTCGAGAAGCCAAGCGAGAGGCGCAAGCGCAAACTCAACGCGGCCAAGCGCAAACAGCGTAAGCTGATGCTCATGGAAAACCGCTGAAACGAAGGCTCACCTCGCCTTGCCGCTGCATTGAGCGGCGCCAAGGCGGGGTCCTTTTTTTCCGCGCTTTTCGCCTGGAGGCCGGCGGCCGGCGATTGACTCGGGGGGACAGCATCAAGAAGCGACATTGAGGAGCATCTCGTTGAGCCTGCAGCAGAAACTCCTTGAAGACATGAAGGCGGCACTCAAGGCTGGGCAGAAAGAGCGCCTGGCAGCCATCCGCCTCTTGCGCGCGCAACTGAAAGACGCCGAGATAGCCAAGGGGGGTGAGCTATCGCCGGACGAGGAACTCCAGGTCCTCACCAGCGCTGTGAAGAAGCGGAAGGAATCAATTGAGGCCTTTGCCTCGGCGGGGAGAAACGACCTCCTGCAACGCGAAGAAGAGCAGTTGGCGGTGATTCAGTCGTACATGCCCAAGCAGCTCTCGCCGGAAGAGATCGACCAGGAGCTGGCGGCCGTCATTTCCCAGGTGGGAGCTACGGGCATGAAAGACTTGGGCAGGGTCATGGCGGAAGCCATGCGACGGTTACGGGGCCGCGCCGACGGCAAGCTGGTTCAGGAGCTGGCACGGCGCCGGTTGAGTTAGCCACACCCGCGGCGGGCATGGAGAGTGAACAGACGGAGCTCTGGCGGCGTCGTGGTTCACTCTTCTGTTTCTGGGCGCGTCGGAGGGGAGGAGGTGGGAAGTCATGAATTACTTTGACATCACCATCCTGACCATCATTTTGATCTTCATCTTCGTGGGCTGGCGCAGAGGCCTCTTGGCAGAGGTGGTGGGATTGATCGGCATCGCCGCGGCACTGGTGGTGGCTGTACGCTTCGGCCCCGACGCCGGTCGTGTCTTTGCCAGACGGTTCCACATGCCCGAGCTCCTCGCCGTTTTTGGTGGCTTCGCCTTAGTCTTTGGCGGGGTGTGGATGTTCTTCCACCTCTTCAAGAGCGCTTTGGAAAAAGTCCTCTCCCCCATGGCCATCAAATGGTTAGACAAGCTCGGTGGGCTCCTCTTGGGCGTGGTGGAGGGAGTGGTGGTCGCCAGCATTCTGATCTTCCTCTTTTCGCTCACTCCCTTGGCGCCTGCGGTGGAAGAAGACATCCAACGCTCGCAACTCTATCACCCCACAGAACGCGTGGCCCCGGCACTCTTCGACGCTGCCCGCCGCATGCTTCCCTTGGAGAAGACCTTCGGCCAGCTCAAGGGCACCATGGTGGAAAGAATCGAGCGCACAGGCGCTACTAAGGTCGTCGAGCAGGTCAAGCCGCAGTTCCCGTCAGCACCTGCGCCGGTAAAGAAACGCCCGACGCGTTCCACAAGCTCTGGGGGTGGCGAGCGCGGACGCCCCTGACCCTTCTTGTGGCATATGCTCCCCGACAAAGTCCGCACTCTACTGGAGTATGACAAGGTCCTCAATCACCTCGGCGCACTAAGCACTTGCGAGTTAGGGCGCGAGCGCATCCAAGGCTTGCGCCCATTTGCTACCCGCGACCAGGCGCAGCGTGCTCTGAGCCTGGTGAGCGAAGTGCGCGACCTCATCGAAACCGACGCGAGTCTTCCCCTGGCAGGGCTCCAGGATATCCGCGGGCAACTGCGCAAGGCCGCTGTGGCCGGCAGCATGTTGAGCGTCGAAGAGTGCGTGCGCGTGCTGAGGACCTTGGAGGTCATCAGGCGCCTCTGCGACTTCCGCAAGGCTCGTGTTGGCCGCTACCCGCTGCTGGGCGAGCTGCTCGCTGGACTGGCAGACTACCGCCAGATTGAAACAGAGCTCCTACGCTGCATCGATCCCCAGACAGGCTACATTCGCGATGCGGCCAGCCCTGAGCTGGCCCGCCTCAGGCGGGAAATCGTCCGCCAGCAGGAACGGGCGCGGCAGCTCCTCGAGCAGGTGATGCGGCGCGTCGCTGCCCAAGGGGCGTTGCAGGAACAAGGCAGCACCTTGCGCGACGGCCGCCTCGTGCTGGTGGTCCGAGAGGAGCTGCGCAGCAAGGTGAAAGGGTTCGTCCACGGACGTTCCGCCAGCGGCGCCAGCCTGTTCATCGAGCCGATCGAAACGTTCGAAGTAAACAACCTGGTGCGCGAGCTCCGCCTGCAAGAAGCAGAGGAGGAAGAAAAGATCCTGCGCCGCCTCACCACGCTGGTGGGGAGCCGCGCCGAAGATCTCCTGCGCGACATGGATACCTTGGCCGAGTTGGACTTTGTCAACGCGAAGGCGCTGTTCTCGCAAAGGTTGCAGGCGAACCAGCCGGCGCTCAACGAGCACGGCCTGGTGCGCATCCAGCAGGGAAGGCACCCCCTTCTTGTCCTGAAGCAGGGGCACCAAGAGGTCGTTCCCCTGGACCTGACCCTTGGCGAGCAGTTTACCACGTTGGTCATTAGTGGGCCCAATGCCGGTGGCAAGACCGTGGCGCTCAAGACTGACGGCCTGCTCACGCACATGGCGCAAAGCGGACTCCACGTCCCGGCGAGCCCAGACTCGGACTTTGCCCTGTTTTCGTCCTTTTTTGCCGACATCGGAGACGAGCAGTCCATCGAGCAGGACTTGTCAACCTTTTCCTCTCATGTGGCCAATATCCGGGCAATAATTGAAGAGGCTGGCCCGTCGAGCCTGGTGCTCATCGACGAAATCGGTGCCGGCACAGATCCAGAGGAGGGGGTAGCGCTGGCAATGAGCGTCCTCGAGCTGCTCACCAGGCGAGGCTGCCGAACGGTGGTCACTACCCACCACGGCGCCTTGAAGGCGTTTGCGTTCCGCACGCCTGGGGTGGCAAACGGGTCCATGGAATTCGATCCTGAGACGTTGCGCCCCACCTATCGCTTCCGTGCCGGGATACCGGGCTCCAGCTATGCCTTCCAGATCGCCCATCGCCTGGGGTTGCCCGCCGAGGTACTCGAGCGCGCCAGAGAACTGGTGGGGCCGCAGAAGAACACCGTAGAAGGCCTGATTGCCGAGCTGGAAGAGAAATTGCTGCGTTACCGGAGGCTGCTGGCAGAGGTCGAGGCGAAGGACCGGGAATTGACCGCTTTGCTGAGCGATTACCGCCAGCGCAGTGCCGAACTTGCCCGCCAGACGCGCGCGCTCCAAAAAGAGGCAGCCGAGCGAGCCGAACAAGTGCTCCGGCGCGCCAATGCCGCGGTCGAGCAGGCCATTCGGGAGATTCGCGAGCAGCAGGCCTCTCGGGAGGCAATTCACGCGGCCAAGCACATCATCGCCGAGCAGCGGGCGCAAGTGGAAGAGTTGGCCAAGCAGGCGGCCGAGCCCCTCCCGGAGCCCCCTTCCCCCGTCGAAACTGCACCGGGTCCCATTCGCAAGGGCGACACGGTGCTCTGGAATCGGTACGGGACGACGGGCGTGGTGGCTTCAGAAGCAGATGACAGCGGAAAAGTGCTGCTGCGTGCCGGCAGTGTGTCCACCTGGGTCCACCTCGACGAGCTCACCAAAGTTACCGGCAAGCCAGGACGAAGGAAAGGAGGCGTGACCTACCAGGTGACCAGTCCCGCCACCGTCGGCGATGAGATTGACCTGCGCGGGCTGAGTAGCGAGGAGGCGATAGACCAGTTGAGCAAGTTCCTGGACAGCGCGGCTCTCACCGGCCTGCACAGCGTGAGAGTGATCCATGGCAAAGGCACCGGCACGCTGCGCAAGAACGTCGGCGAGTACCTGCGCAGCCACCCGCTCATCAAAGAGACGCGGCTGGGGGCCTGGAACGAAGGTGGCAGCGGCGTGACCATCGCAGAACTGAGGACGGAATGATGACAAGCAAGCTCTCCGACCTGGCACACGCAGCGGCAGAGGTGGCAAGCATCGGTGCCACCACGCTCAAACGCTATTTCGGCCAGGCCACCATCGCCCAGGCAACTGCTAAACGTCCCTTTGACTTCGTCTCGGCCGCCGACCGGGCTTCC
>JACIZP010000299.1 GCA_014359355.1 Calditrichota bacterium
GTGCGTGTGCGGATGGGTGTGCACGTGGCCGTTTTCATGGACGTGCACATGCGAATGTGGCCGGCTGACTATGCCCCGCCGCAGGCCCCACACGGTGTAGGCGATGCCAAACCCGATGAGCAGCCACGATGCTGCCTGGCCCCGCGCACTCTCGATCCCTTCCAAAGTGCTTACGGCAATTCCCGCAGCCACGCCCACCGCGCCGATCAGGACCGAGCTCAACACGTGACCGATGCCGCAGGCCAGCGTGACCAGGAGCGTCTTCGCAACCCGCCAGTTGCGTGCGCGCGCCAGCACCACAAACGGCAAATAGTGATCGGGTCCTATGACCGTGTGGACAAAGCCTATGGATGCAGCAGAGGCCATGAGTATCGCCCAGGTGGAGCCTGGCATGTGCCCTCCTCGTCTCTATCGGCTCAGACTTTGCGTTTCCCAACTCGCCGACAACAGCCAGTTCCTCGACTCGCCTTCTATGTCAACCTCCATGACCTTGCCCTGCGCGTGCAGCTCAGCCAGCGCCTGGCGGATGGCGTGCGGTTCCCAATCGAATAGACGCGCAATATGCAGCGGCGAGGAGACGAGCACCGTGCTGAAGTACTTCTCCAGGATCTTCGTCCGCGCTTGCTGCGGCTCCATGTCCCGCGCTCTCTCGACCTCCGCTGCAAAACGCCGCACCACCAGGTCCCACACAAAGGTGAAAGGCTCATAGAGCTCCGCCACTTTGACGATGTACAGCTTCATCTGCAGCTCGGCCATAGCCCGGTCGAATTCATAGCGCTGCGCGGGACTGGCAAGTCGGCTCGCCTCTTTCAGCTCGCGGGTAATGCGGGGAGAGCGCTCGACCAGCGCGTCCATGATGCGCTTGGCCGCGGGGCTGAGGTGGCCGCGGCGGTAC
Organism: Calditrichota bacterium; assembly: GCA_014359355.1. Classification (NCBI taxonomy): domain Bacteria; kingdom Pseudomonadati; phylum Calditrichota; species Calditrichota bacterium. The sequence goes on from JACIZP010000299.1 coordinate 896, forward strand.
TCGTGCAGATAGTCCGCAGCGTCATCTGCTATGCCTCGCGCGCTGCAGAAGTAAGGGAAATACTCCAAGGAAATCATGGTGGGGCGGGAGCGCAGCGCCTTGCCGTAGTAGATCTTCTTCTCAGCGGCAAGCACGTCCTTCGCTTCCCAGACCAGGCCGATGGACCAGTCGTGCTGAATGTGTTCCGGCATCTGCGGGTTCCGTTCCCCGCACACGGCATGCCAAAGACAGGGGAGCTCAGAACGCTGTGCGGCAAAGGCAAAACAGAAACCCACCTGATTCACAAAGGCTAAGGCCTCTCGCACCGAAGTGACGCGCAACTCCCTGGTGCGCCGATAGAGGCGATCGCGGCGCTGCTCGACTTCCTCCCAGCTCAGGCGCAAACGACTCGCGCCGGCTCTCCGAGCTGGCTGCGCAGCGCGACGTGCAGCAGCAGGGGCCCCACGTCTTTTCACGGCGTCTGTTCCGGGCGAAGCGCCCCCATGGCGCGCAAAACTCGCAGCACTTCGTCCACGTGTCCCTGCACCTTCACCACGGGGAAGACGGCGCGCACGTTGCCGCGTTCGTCAATGACAAAAGTGGAGCGGTGCGCCCTGCCGTCCGGGCCCATGCTGCCGTAAGCGCGGCAGACCGCACCACTGGTGTCGCTGAGCAGGCGGAAGTTGAGTTCGAGCTCCTGGCAGAACTCCTGGTGCGACTGGGCGTTGTCGACGCTCACCCCCAACACCGTGGCTCCCAAAGAATCGATGCTGCCCAGGCGGTCGCGGAAAGCCGCGGCTTCAAGTGAGCAGCCGGGCGTGCGGTCCTGAGGGTAGAAGTAGAGGACTACCCGTCGCGTGCCGCGGAAGTCACTCAGGCTCACTATCGAGCCGTCGTCTGCAGGAAGCGTGAACTCTGGCGCCGGGGCGCTGACCCGCGGCATGCCCAGCGCCCAGCGTTCAACCTCAGTCTTCCCGCATGCCAACAGGAGGAAAAGCCAGATCATCCCTCCTGCCTTTGCCCAGTCCCTTCCTTTCACCGCCGTCACCTCATGTTTCTCAATGCATTCTTTCGCGGCGGCGCCTTGGCCAACTCGCGCTCTTCTGTCCAGTCCGTTCAATACAGCAGGATATCCGTCGCTCCAATTCGATGCAACTCTCGGAAACCCGCGCCCGATAGGCCACGCACTCCACGCCCGCCGCCACTGCCTGCCGCAGGGCACCGCCATAGGCCGGGTCGATGTGGTCAGCTGGCCGCAGGAGCTGCGCATCACTCCTTTGCACCACAAAGAAGATGACTGCACGCCACCCGCGGGCGACCGCCGCGACCAGCTCTTCGAGGTGCCGTTTACCGCGCGTGGTCACCGCGTCAGGAAAGTAGGCGACGCCACCCTCGACCAAGGTGACGTTCTTCACTTCCACAAAGCAGCGGCCAGCGGGCCCGCTCAGCATGAAGTCGAAGCGCGTGTGGGGAGCGAACCGCACCTCCGGCTTCAATTCGTCGTAGCCGGAAAGTTCGGGCACCAGTCCGCCACGCAATGCCTCTGCCACCAGGCGGTTAGCCCGCAGCGTATTGATGCCCACCCATGCGCCGTCCACCATCACCAGCTCCCAGGTGAAGGCGCAACGCCGCTTGGGGTCGTTAGCAACGGAGAGGAGCACAAGGCTCCCCGGCGCGCTGCATCCGCGCATGCTGCCGCTATTGGGACAATGGGCTGTCACCAGCCTGCCATCGGCCAAACGCACGTCCGCGAGAAATCGCTGATAGCGCCGCACGAGCGTGCCGGAGAACAAGGGGGCGGGCAGTTGCATGGGCGCGCCTACAGTCCCTCGCTCGTATTGAACCGACAGATCTCTTCAAGGCTCTTGCGCGCTTTCGGCTTGAGGGGCGCATGGGCAGGGTAGCCAAGGGCGATGAGGCTGACAACCCGGTAGCGCCGCGGTATGCCCAGCGCCTTGCGCGCACCGCGTTCGCTGAACCAGCCAATCCAGCAAGCGCCCAGGCCCAGCTCATGCGCCTGCAAGACCACGTGCTCGCCAGCAATGCCCATGTCCAAGAGGTAGTACCTGGTCCCCTGGATCCGCGCCCCCAAGCGATTGGCCAGCACGTCGGGTTTGGCCAGCAGGGCGATGAGTACGGGCGCGGCAGCAGCCCAACGCGTGGGCGCGTAGATGCCACCGAAAGCAGCAGCCGCTAACTTTGCCTTGAGCGTCGGGTCATCCACCACCACGAACCGCCACGGCTGCACGTGCTCGGCAGAGGGCGCCCATCGTGCCGCCTCAATGCAGGTGAGAATCTTGTCCCGCTCCACCGGCCGGTCGGCGAACTTTCTAATGCTGCGGCGAGTCTGCACCAGTTCGAGGAATGACCGCATTGGTCGTCTCAAAAAAGGCTGAGTTGGGCCTGGCCCTGCTGCTCGTCCTCGGCGAAGATGATGATCTTGCCGAACTCCCCGTCGTGGCCAGGCACAATGTGGAGCTTGCCCTGTCGCACCCGCATGATGCCCGTGAGAATGCGTTCGGGCACAAAGCTGGCAAGCTCACGTTCGTCAAGGTCGAGGAGGAGGCGGAACTCACTGCCCGCTTCTGCGACCAGTCGCAGGTACTCGTTCTGCACGCCCACGGTATCCACCCCTTGTCCCAACGCCTCAGCGATAATCTCCTGCAGGGGAATGAGGTGCACGGCAGGAACTGCGTTGGCGGGCACGAAACCAGGCGGCCGGTCGGCGAGCTCATCAACCCGATGCATGACGCCAATGGTGAGCTGCCTGCCACACACCGGGCAAAGACCGCCACGGCGTTTGGTCTCCTCCGGCGAGAACACCACACCGCATCGCCGATGTCCGTCAAAGTGGTACTTCCCCTCCTCGGGGAAAAACTCGATGGTCATGAGAAAGCGCTGACGGTCGCCAGTTTCGATGACCTCCTTGAGGCAGAAGTAGTCCAGCTCGCAGTCGAAAACGTTGGCCTCCCGTCCTATGCGCGAAGGAGAGTGGGCATCGGAATTGGAGACCAGAGTGATGTGATCCAGTTTCGACAAGCGCCAGTTCATCGCCGGGTCGGACGAAAGCCCGGTCTCGATGGCCTTGATGTGCGGCGTCATGTCCTGGAAACACTCTTCCAGGGAATCGAATCCAGAGTTGGCGCCAAAGACTGAAAACCACGGCGTCCAGGCGTGGGCGGGGATCACCATCGCCTCAGGACAAGCGTCCAGGATCACGCGCGTCAGGTCACGTGCGGACAGGGCAAAGGTGGGACGTCCGTCTGCGTCCAGTCTCCCGCGCACCTGCAAGGCCCTGGTGATGGTGTCTGCCCCGGCCAGCGTCGGGGCGTAGACCAAGAGGTGCACCTTCCGCGTCCTGCCGCCCTGCGCGTAGACGGCGGACAGCTCCGCGCTCAGCACAAAGCGGACGCTGCCGTCACCATCCTTGGGCAGGAGCAGACCGTGTCCGTCCTCCTGAAGCGTGGCCTCGATCTCTTGCCGATACTTGGGATGGGTAAAGTCGCCCGTGCCCATGAGCGCGATCCCTTTGCGCCGCGCCCACTTGGCCACCTCGGCGATACCCATATCCTGGCTGGTGGCGATGCTATAACGCGAATGGATGTGCAGGTCAGCGATGAATCGTGGCACGTCTCGTCCTCAGCGGTCATGCAGTTGCGTTTTCCCCGGCCATTCGGCAGGGTAACTCACGTGGCGCACAGAGGGAACTCCTCCACGGTCGAGTCCTCGGCAGCGCTCTCCTCGTTGAAGCCAACGCGCCGCGCGTACTTTCTCCCCCTCTCCAAGAGCTCTTGGACGCTGTCTCGGAGCCTTTCGCTGAACAGACGCAGGGTCTGTTTCTCGTGGTTGAGGAGGTAGTCGCGAATGTAATGCGGGGCACCTACGCGGAACGTCAGCTTCCTGCCCGGAAAGTAGGGGTGCTCGGTGCCGCGCAGAGCCGTGGGCAAAATGGGGATGTCCTCCAACCCCTCGTGATGCAAGTCGTAGACGATCTTCGCCAAGCCGTGCTTGAAACGACGCAAACGCTCGGGGCGGGAGGTCCCACCTTCGGGAAAGATGCACAGCAGGCTGCCCTGCCGCAGCGCCTCTTTGGCCAACTCAAAGAACGACTTGTCGTTTACCCCGCGTTTGACCGGAATGGTGCCACAATAGGGCACGCGCGAGACCATCACTCGCGCCGCCCAATCACTCACCTTGCGAATAGTGCCCTTGGCCCAGGCGAAAGAGAAATGTTCGCGAATGTACCGCTCCACCATCTCGCGACAGACCTCGAGGTCGAAGAGCTCGGCCGTCCCGACAAATGAGACCCGCCGAGGCACCACACCCCCGATAAAGAAAATGTCTTTCCAGTTGATGTGGTTGGCCGCCAGCACGGCTGCCCCTTGACGAGGGATGTGCTGCAGGCCGGACACGCAGACGCGTTGCGTGCGCACCCACCATTCCGAGCGCTTTTTCCACAAGTCATACAGTTTTTCGTTGAGGAGGATCCGCTCCATAGCCCTCTCGTTGGTCCTTCTAAGAGTCGCCCGTCTGCACGTCAGCACCATCGCACAGCGCAGACGAGATCTGCTACATCATCCGCGAAACGGTCACAAAAATATAGTTTCTTTCCCGCAGGCCATCGATAATGAGCGGCACCATTTTGTGCACTTGGTCGTCCTTGCGTTCCGTGCCCAAATGCATGAGGATGATGGCGCCCGCTGCCCCTTGCGGTTCGGAGCGCCCAAAGTTCACGATGCGCTCCACCACCTCCTCGGCCGTGTGGTATGCCGGTGAGTTCTTGTCCGCCACCCAATCCAAAGTGTCCATGGTCTCGTTGCCGTTCCGTCCCATGGTCCACCCGACCTGGCGGTAGCCGAGCTCGGCGGCCCACGCGCGAATTTCGGCATTATGCTCGCCGTACGGCGCCCGCCACAACTTGGCCATCTCCTTGCCCGTGACTTTCCGGAACAGCTCCTCGGTGGCGAGGAGCTCGCGGTGCAACAGCTCGCGCGTCACGCCAGGCCTGGTCAGGTGGCGACCGTTTTCCGCATAGGTGGTAAGATGTGGGTGAGACCAGGTGTGGTTACCGATCTCATGTCCGTCGGCAACCATCTGACGGACAAGGTCGGGGTAGCGGCGGATAAAGGCTCCGGTCAGGAACATAGTGCAGCGCACGCCCTTGCTGCGCAGCGCATCGAGAACCTCAGCTGCCGCGTTGTCCGAAGAGCCGCCGTCAAAGGTCAGGGCCACCAGGCGCGTGTCGGTAGGGCCCCGATCGAAAGATCGCGCCAGGTAGTTGACCGTGGGCAAGCCGTAGAAAAACTCAATGGTCTGCAAGACCTGGACGGAGCCGTCCGCCGAGGTGGCGCGGACTACAAACCGGTTCTGGCCGCGCCGGGCCTGTACGCCCGCGAAACGAAATGTGCCCTCGGGCGCCATGGTCACCGCCAGCAAATTCCCATCGGCCCACAGGCTAATGATCTGGTTCGGCCCTGCCTCGCCGACGATGTCGAAGGTACTGCTGCTCACCATCGCCCCTGGCCCGCTGACGCGCAGGGCGCTCGTATCCGGTGCTTCCACGCTGAGGGGTAAGCCAAAGCCGGTCAGGTGCTGTTCCAGGCGCTGGCTGGTGCGTAGCAGGCGCAGTAGCGTCAAAGCGGCAATGACCAGTGCCATGGCGATGAGCAAGTTGAAGAGGGACTGAAAACTCGGGCGCCAACGGAGCCTGCGCAAGCGGGATGCTCCCCTGCCAATAGCCCGCGCAGCCTGAGCGAGCAGAAAGCGACCGATGCAGGCGGTGCTGCAAAATACGTGGTGAAACGCCAGCCGCTTGCACTCTGCGCAGATAGGCGCTCCACACACGAAGCAGTGCCGTTTGGCAAGACGATCCGGGTGGTTCTTGCAGTACTCTTCGCTCTCGCTCAGCATAAAGTGCGGCTCCTCATGGCTTGCCCAATTTTACCACAAATGCCAGAAAAAGTCAAGGCAAAAAGCGACCGATGCAAGGAAAAGAAAGGCAGCAGCAGGTCGGCTGGCCACGTGCCCGCCCCAGTTTCTGCTTGACCAATTGCTGGGCATTTGGTATTTTTGACGCGAGGGAAGAGAGCATTTTCATCGGCTGCCGCCACACACGAGGAGGCCAATTGCAAAATCTGGTTTACGGACGCAATCCGGTGCGCGAGCTCTTACGCAGCAGGCGGGGCGTGCGCCGCTTGTGGCTTGCCACCACCCTCAGCCCGGGAGCAACGCAGGAGTTCCTCTCCCTGGCTGCCGCCGCCAATGTGCCGGCCGAACGTTTGCCCGCAGAAGAGCTCACCCGAATGGCGCAGACCCCCAAGCACCAAGGAGTGGTAGCCGAAGTGGAGCCATTTGCCTACGCAGGGATTGACGACATGTTCCGGCGAGCCGATGAGCGGCACGAGCCCCCGCTGCTTGTCCTCCTGGATGGCGTGGAGGATCCCCACAACCTCGGCGCCATCATCCGCTCGGCCGAAGCGGCGGGAGCGCATGGGGTCATTATCCCGCGTGACCGTGCCGTGGCCGTCACCCCTGTGGTGGAGAAAGCTGCTGCTGGCGCAACTGCTCATCTGCCGGTGGTGAGGGTTACCAACGTGGCACGGACAATGGAAGAGCTGAAGGAAAGAGGCGTGTGGTTCTTTGGGGCAGCCGAAGATGCGCCGCAGGACTATACCGCCGCGGATCTCACCGGGTCCACCGCGTTGGTCTTGGGAGGGGAAGGACGGGGGCTACGGCGCCTGACGCGGGAGAGGTGCGACTTTCTGGTGCGCATCCCCATGCACGGCAGGATTAGTTCGCTCAACGTGTCGGTGGCAGCCGGCATCCTGCTTTTTGAGGCTCGCCGGCAGCGCCGCGAAAGGTAAGAAGCTACCCCCGCCCAGCCGCGGTTCTTGCGCCAATCACTTTGCGCAGGGCCGCCGCAAGAAGAGGCAGCTCGTCATCGCGTACCGTGCGCATGTCTAAGTAGAGCTCGTCTCCTTGCACGTAGCCAATTACCGGTACCGGCAGGCTGCGCAGCCGACTGGCCAGCTCGTGAGCGCTGACGCCTTCACAGCTCACCACCACTGCGCGGCTGGGGATCTGCTCCAAGGGCAACGCCCCGCTTCCTGCCTGCGCGCTGCTCTGCTCGATGCGCACATGGAGCCTTTCGGCGTGCACGGCCGCGACCAGTTCCAGGAGCCGCCGCGCACGACCCTCCACTGCGCTGACCGGCGCCGAGAGCATGCGCAACGTGGGGTTGTCGGCCAGCAGCCGCTCCTCGTCCAGGAAGAGCCGCAACGTGGCCTCCAGAGCCGCGATGGTCATCTTGTCACACCGCACTGCGCGCATCAAAGGGTTGCTCCTGATGGCTTCCACGTAGGCACGCCGACCTACGATGATGCCCGCCTGCGGCCCACCCAGCACCTTGTCGCCGCTGAAGGTCACCACATCTACCCCTGCCTGCACGCTCTCCTGCACCAGCGGCTCATAGGGAAGTCCGAGCTTGCGCAGGTCAATGAGCACTCCCCCGCCCAGGTCGTGGATCACCGGCACGTGGTGCGCATGGGCCAGCTCGACAACCTCCCTTAGGGCTGGCTCCGCCGTAAAACCAAGGACGCGGTAGTTGGAGGTGTGCACCACCACCACCGCGCCGGTCTTTACGGAAATCACGCGCTCATAGTCGCTGAGCTTGGTCTTGTTGGTGGTACCCACTTCCACCATGATGGTGCCGCTCTTTTCCATGACTTCCGGCATGCGGAAGGAGCCGCCAATCTCCACCAGCTGGCCGCGGGAAATGATCGCCTCTTTGCCGCAAGCCAACGTGTTCAAGGCCACCAACACGGCCGCGGCATTGTTATTGACCACGCACGCGGCTTCGCCCCCACTCAGGCGACACAGCAAATCTTCCACGTGCTGCAGGCGGTTTCCGCGCTTGCCACTCTCGAGGTCAAGTTCCAGGTTGCAATAGTGCTCGGTGACGGCCAGGACGTTGCGGCGCACTACCTCAGCCAAGGGTGCCCTGCCCAGTCCAGTATGGAGCACAATGCCGGTCGCATTGATGACCCGCCTGAGGGAGGGACGGTGGAGAGCGGTGAGGCGTCTCCTCACCGCCCGCAGGACAGAGGCCACCACGGCTGCCCGCGAGTTGAGTCTCAGCTTCTCGCCCGCAAGGAGGCGACGGCGCAACTCCGCGAGCTCGTGCACCACTTCTTCCTTCACCAGCCAACGAGGAAAACGCGCGCAGAGCTTCTCGCCCTCCGTTGACGAAAGCACCGCCTCCACCGAGGGGAGCAAGCTCACGGGGCTTGCACCTGCTTGTTGTGCCTCGACGTCCTGCTTCGCTCGCATACCACCACCGCAGTCTTTAGGCCGTTGTGAGATAGGCACAGAAATCTTATGAAAACTGCGGCGAAATGTCAAGCTGTTTCTTCGGGCGAGGCCTGCCCCTTGCCCTTCAGGCGGCGCAGGTTGCGCGTGACCACGAAGAGTCCCACGGCCAACAGGCAAAGCGGCACCACCAACTCCTCTCCGCCAGGCACCTGCACCAGGACCAGAAAAGCGGCGACGGCGAGGAGGCTTACCGCCGGATATTGCGCCCAGCGCAGGCTCTCCGTTTGCCTGCCGTGCATGTAAAGAACCCCAAAGGTAAGCCCCAAGCCGGTGAAAAAGAGCACGCCATGATAGCCCCCAGGCACAAGGTGAGCACTCCGCAGAAGGGCGGTGACCCCAAGAGTCAACAACACTCCGCTGGGTATGAGCCACCACCACTGCTGGCGCTGCCGCAGAAAGGCACCGAGAAACAGTGCGCCAACGACGCAGAGAGAGACTCCCCAGATGAATCCGCGCTGGTCATGAGTGAGAGAGGGGAGAATCCGCTCCAATACCATCAGGCCGAGGATGCACGCCACAAGCAGCGCCCACCACTGCTGGCGATCGCGCGAATAGCTAAGAGCAAAAGCCACGGCTGAGACGCTCAGCATGACGGTCCAGACAGTGTGTCTCTCCAGAGCGACAACCCCCAAATTGGTCACGAGCAGCAGTACGCCAAGCAGGGTGATGAGCGCCCCGGCCACGAGCATCGCCTCGTTTGTCCTTTTCATGTCGCACCTCCCTTTCCAACAGGAGCCCAGGGGTCATAGTCCGCCAGTTCGGGCAAGAACCGGATCCCACAAGAGCACAGAGCCTCGCCTCCTCCAGGCCCCACACCCCTTTGAAACGGCCCCAGAGAGGAATTGTTTCGTGCCGGCTTGGTCTTTCAACGGATCGGCGAGAGGCCCGGCGCAAATTGGGGTCGGAAATCAGAAGCGGTAACGCAGTTCAAGAGTGAGGAAGGAAGTGCGCGAGTCATAGGCCTGTTCCCTGGTGTCGAGGTCGGCGTCGTAGTTGGCCATGACCTCCAGCTCCCAATGCATAGAGAGTGGCCAGGTAATGAAGCACATCAGCGCGGAAGCACGGCGGTCCGAAAAGAAGGACAGTCCTGAGGCGTCACGTGTGGGGGAGGCCGGGTACACGACCTTGCCGATAGAAGCATTCGCGGAAATGAGCAGGCCTCCAGGGCCACTCACGTCCACAGCGAGCGCGGGGCCTTGGGAGAGGTATTCGTCGATGCGCGCGAACGGATCATCTGTCAGACTGGCCACCTGCGCAGGCGTGCGCTTCTGCAGCTGATAGCTAACCTCGATGACGCCAGCCCTGGTCACTGGGAAACGGAGGGCTGGTGCCAGCTCCACCAGTCGATAGTCAGGCGTTGCCGAGCTTTGGTAGGCATAGTCCCTGACCCACAGCTCGGCGCGGAGTACCAGACCCAGCCAGGGAAGCAGGTCCCGCCGCCACTCGGCACGCACCTGCGCCTCCAGGTAATCGTTGTTGTAAAGGCTGTCCGCAAAGGGCGCCACAAACGAGCGGTAGCGGGCGCTTCCCTCGATGAAGATCCCCCGGTGAAAAAACCGGCTGCTCAGGCGGTGGTCATCAAAGTCCCGCGCTTGCACAGAGGGGTACCGCCAGTGCTCGAAGTCATAACCCACCGACAGTCGCGTCGCTGGCCCGGCAACGGCCGTGACCTCTCCGCCCAAGCGATGGGCAACAAAGTTGGCATAGAACTGCCCCGGACTTGCGTAGCGCTGCAAGGCCCCCGTGTAGGTCAGCGCGGTCGCTACCTGGGGGGCGAGCGCATAGGTGAGTTCCGCCCGCAGATTATCCCGGGTGTAATCCGGCATACCTGGGTCCCGGAAAACGGCTCCCTCTATGTCATTTTGCAGGGCAAGGTAGTGCCCTTTCCCGAATCGGGCCCGATAGCCGAGAGAAAGCCGTCCGGTTTGATAGTCCCGGCTGGAGCGCAGCTCAAAGGCACCGTCAATCAACTGGTCGCGCGGCGTGCCACGTTCCAGGGCAACACGCACACCGAGAAGGGGATTGCCCGAGCTTTCCGCCAGAGTCGTGTCCTGAAGCTCCCCGGGAAGGGAAAAGCGCTGCCTCCATCCTTCTATGCCCATGAATAGCTCGGGGTACCAGCGCAGGCGCTGAGCTGCCGGCTCAGGCCCAGGGGTCTCCGAGGGCCTCGAAGGGGCCGGGCGAGTCTGTGTGGCCGACGCATAGTCGGCAACGACGCTCAGCAAGGCTTCAGCAGCCTCCCATTCTCTTTGCGCCGCCAGGCGGAGGGCCTCCTGCAGCAAAGGGCGAAGCTCTGGGGCCAGTGCATTGGTGTCGCCGCGCGTCCAATAGTCGGGCACGATGCGCTGCACGCGGAGGAGTGCCAGCTCGTAGAGGGTCTGCGCCGTCTCTTGGTCCTCCGCGCCGATGCTCAGGCGGAGGGAGTCCTGGGCGTGAAGTGCCCCCGCACACAAGCAAACCAGGAAGGTCATGGACAGGGTGACCTTCCTGGTCAGGAGGGCAAGTTTACGAGTGACCGGCGAGAGCACTGGCCCCTACCGTTCTGAGTGCGCTTGGCTATTTACAGTCACCGAGGTGCCCAGTGCCCTTTTACCCACTTCCAGCCGCGAGGTGTCTCTCGCCAGTATCCGGGTACCCATACCTTCCCTTTGGGAGCTTTGGCCCAATGGCCCGGCGTCCACACCCAGTTTCCGTGCCATTCCCAATGGCCGGCTATCCATACGGCACCTGCGAACGGAGGAGGACCGCTCACCTCCGCGCGTACGGCGGGCGGGGCCGTGCGCACATACACCGCTCTGCTCGCGCACCCCGCAGCGAGGAGAAATACTACAGTCACTATCAAGAACATGACGAAAGCGCGTTGCATTACCCATACCTCCTTTCTCAGGGACTTCCCGAAGCGCGCTATTTTTTCACTCACCCAGCTGTCCACCGGTGTCCGATTGCGCTTCTCTATGGAGCGGAGGGGACCGGGCCGGATCCCAGTCCCCTCCTGGGAGGAGCACAGCATTCGCCTACTGGGCAAGCAGCATCTTGCTCACAAACAGGTGCCGCGCCCCAGAGGCTGCCTGTGCCTCGAGCCTGCAGATGTAGAGACCGCTGGCGACCTGGTTGCCCTGCCGGTCCTTGCCGTCCCAAAAGATGGCATGCTGGCCAGCGTCAAAGGCAGCGTTTGCCAGCTCACGAAGCGGCTGCCCGAGCACGTTGTAAATGGTAATCCTCACCTGTGCCGGCTCGGGCAGCTCAAACCTCACCGACGTGCCGGGGTTGAAAGGATTCGGCGAATTCCCCAAGAGAGCAAACCTCGCCGGCAGAGTCTGCTGGCCAGCCGGGGTGGC
>JACIZP010000300.1 GCA_014359355.1 Calditrichota bacterium
CATTCAATCGTGGGCGTGGCGAGGACGAGCTCATCGCCTTTAACCATTGGTTTGGCGAGAGTACGCGCACCAACAGGTGGGGCAGCGAGGTCACACTCTCTTTGCTCGGTCCGCCGCGCGTCAATGACACCACCTTTGCCATCGTCGTCCGGGTCGATTCGGCGGGCAATCGCCCAATTCCGCCACAGGGGATGGTGCTGTCAGGGCATGACGCCGCGGGCGACTGGCTGCGCCAGCAGTGCACGGTCGGTGACACGGTGCGCCTGTGGGTCGGGCTGGAGTCCGTGCGCGGGGCAGTGAGCTGGGTCATTGGCGGGGGGCCACGCCTTGTCCGCGATGGCGAAATAGCTGCCGCGGAGATAGCTTCCTGGGGCAATGGCGGCTTTGTTACCGCGCGCCATCCGCGGACCGCAATCGGCTTTTCGGCGGACAGCTCACTCGTCTTCTTGGTCACCGTGGACGGGCGCCAGCCGGGCTACAGCGAGGGGATGACCCTCCTGGAGTTAGCTACTTTCCTGGTTGATCTGGGCGCGCAGCAGGCGCTCAATCTCGATGGGGGCGGCAGCACCACCATGGTCATCAACGGCAAGGTGGTCAATCGGCCAGCAGAAGACGGCCAGGAACGCCCCATCGTCAACGCCATTGTCGTGCGAAGAAGAGCCTCGGAGGGACAATGAAGCGCAAAGGAGTAACCCGTAGGGAGTTCATGGGCGAGGTGGCGGCTTTGAGTGCCGTAGGGGTAGCAAGCTCACACGCGCTGGGCGGGGAAAAGCACCAACGCAAGCCCGTCATCAGGCCGCCGCGGCTGCGCCCTGGCGACACGGTGGGGCTGGTCTGTCCGGCCAGCGCACCGTTCGAGCCCTCAGCCATCCGCGAGGGGAAGATGGCTATGGAAAAGCTCGGGTTCAAAGTGAAGATCGGCAGGAACGTGGGCAAGAAGTACGGCTACCTGGGCGGCACCGACCAGGAGCGCGCCACCGACGTGCAGGAGATGTTCGACGACCCTCAGGTGAAGGCCATCATCGCCCTGCGTGGGGGCTATGGCTGCCTGCGCATCCTCAACCACCTGGACTATGACCACATCCGGACACACCCGAAGATCCTGCTCGGCTACAGCGACATCACCATCCTGCTCCTGGCCGTGCACCAGATGACCGGCCTGGTGACCTTCCATGGCCCTGTGGCGCTGTCGACATTTTCCCCGTACACAGTGGACCTGTTGCAGCGCGTGTTGATGAAGGATGAGCCGCTGGGAGAAATCGGCGAGGCGCCGGGAGCGCTCCCCCTTGGCGTGAACGGGCTATCTGGCCGCGCCAGTGGCCGTCTCATCGGCGGCAACCTAACTCTTGTCGCTGCATCGCTGGGTACACCCTATGAGGTGGACACCGACGGTCGTCTGCTCTTCCTCGAAGAGGTGGGCGAGGAGCCGTACGACATCGACCGCCACCTGACGCACTTGCTCCTTGCGGGCAAGTTGGACCGTGCCGCGGGCATTGCCCTCGACCGCATGCAGCGCTGCGGTCCCCGCGACTACCAGCCTGCCTTCCCCACGACCCTGAGTGTGGAGGAGGTGATAAGCGACCGGCTGGGGCACCTGGGCAGACCCGTAGTGTTTGGCCTGTCGCTGGGACATGCCGCCGACAAGCCGACGCTGCCCATTGGGGTCATGGCCACGTTGGACGCTGGCAAAGGACGGCTTTCCCTCGATGAACCAGCCGTGAGCTAAGTGGGTTCAGGGGTCTTGGGATCCCAGCCGCTTAGGAGTGACGGGCAGGCAAAGGAAACAAACCTCTTGGCATCGGGGAAGGGGGAGTGCGACGCCTCTATGCATTGCGGGGGGGTACCCCCCGTCCGCACGCAGCCTAACGGCCGCGTGGCATCGCATGAAGGGGATGTCCACCGGAGCCCCGGTCTGTTGTCGCCATATTCTGTCCCTTCGTGTACATGCGTTTTTCTCGCACGCATTCCCACGGCCCACTGACAGAGCCCCCTAAACGCCTCCTCGCGGCGAGAATAGTTATTGATACTCCTCCGGGATTTTCGTATATTTGCGCCATTCAAATGCAAAGAGGGAGGTCATGTGATGGATAGGACGCAGCTTCTGCAGCGGGTTGAGGAGGACGGGGTAAGGTTCATTAGCCTGCAGTTTACCGATCTGCTGGGCGTGGTCAAGGAAGTCATCATCCCAGCGCGGCAGCTGAAAGAGGCTACTGAGTTTGGCGTGTGGTTTGACGGTTCGTCCGTGGAGGGCTTTGCCAGAATCCAGGAGAGTGACCTCTTTTTGCGGCCGGATCTTTCCACTTACTCCCTGGTGCCCTGGCTCCTGGAGAACGGCAGAACCGCCCGCTTGATCTGCGACATCTTCGGCCGGGACGGCAATCCCTACGAAGGAGACCCTCGCCACGTCCTAAAGAAGGCCCTGGCCAGCGCCAAAGAGATGGGCTTCCAGTTCAATGTGGGCCCAGAGCTGGAGTTCTACCTTTTCCGGAGGGACAAGCAGGACGCACAGCGCCCCATCGACGAGGGGAGTTACTTCGACTTTTCCTCGCATGAGGGCTACTTCGTGATGCGCGAGATTCTCAGCGCTCTGCACAGCTTCGGCATCCCGGTGGAGGCTTCTCACCACGAGGTCGGAAGGGGGCAGTACGAGATTGACTTTCTCTACGGCAACGCGCTGGAGACCGCCGATCGCATCCTCACGCTGAAGTACACGGTAAAAAAGATTGCCCAGCGATACGATTTGGATGCCACCTTCATGCCGAAGCCTCTGTTTGGCGCACCAGGCAACGGCATGCACACGCACCAGAGCCTTTTCGACATAAAGTCAGGCCAGAACGCCTTCTACCATGCGGACGATCCCTACAACTTGTCGCCACTGGCCTATCACTTCATGGCCGGCATCATCAAGCACATCCGGGCGATGTGCGCCGTGCTCTGCCCAACGGTGAATTCGTACAAGCGCTTGGTGTCCGGCTACGAGGCGCCGGTGTATGTGACCTGGGCGAGGATAAATCGTTCGGCCCTCATTCGCGTGCCAAAATGGTTTCACGACCGCAAGCAGTCGGCGCGCATCGAGCTGCGCTGCCCTGACCCCAGTTGCAATCCCTATCTGGCCTTGGCCTTCATGCTCGAGGCCGGCCTGGACGGCATTCGCCAGAAGTTGCAGCCCCCGGAGCCGGTCGAGGAGAATGTGTACCTTTTCGACGAAGAAGGGCTGAAGGCGAAGCAGATCGCGCTCCTTCCGAGTTCGCTGTACGAGGCGCTGCAGGAATTGCAGAGAGACGAGCTCTCCTTGAAGGTTCTCGGCCAGCACCTCTTTGAGCGCTACGTGGATATCAAATCCCGGGAATGGGAAGAGTTCAGGGTGCAGGTGACCCCGTGGGA
>JACIZP010000301.1 GCA_014359355.1 Calditrichota bacterium
CGCAAGGGCCTCCTGGGCCGCAGGGGGAAAAGGGCGAGCGGGGGGAACCGGGTCCACAAGGCATCCAAGGTCCCCCGGGACCGCAGGGGCCAAAGGGTGACCCTGGCGATGTGGGGCCCCAGGGGCCACCGGGACCACAGGGACCTCCGGGACCAAAGGGCGACAAGGGTGACAAAGGAGACAAGGGCGATAAGGGGGACAAAGGCGACCCCGGCCCTCAAGGGCCGCAAGGTCCTGCTGGCCCCCAGGGCCCCGCTGGACCGCAGGGGCCTCCTGGACCGCAAGGCCCGGCAGGACCACAAGGGCCTGCTGGCCCCATCGGCGGCAATGATGGCCAGGTGGTGTACAATAACGGAGGGGTTGCCGGCGGCGCGGATATTTTCTATGACGACGTGCGCAACCGCGTGGGCATCGGCACCGAGACCCCCAAGGGCAAGCTCCACGTGCGCAGCGAAAGCATCGGCGTCACCGGCTCCCACGTGCCACGCCGCGGCTTAGTGCTGGAGGGCGAGACCACAGCACTCTACATCATCAGCAATCGCCAAAGCACCGGCGGCTCGGGCCTGACCCTGGGCGAGGTGCACGAGGGCACGTTCATCGACACCTGGTCGCTGGACAGGCAGTCCAACGCCTTGGGCGACGGCAACTTGCGCCTGCGCTACGGCACCGACCCCAGCCACTGGCATAATACAGCCCACCTCACGGTGACCAAGACAGGACTGTTTGGCTTTGGCACCGAGGCGCCCACCGCGCGAGTGGATGCGAACGCCGCCACCGGCTACAATCAGCTCCGCCTGCGCACCTCCTACACTCCCACTGGCACCGCCGATCCCAATGGCAACGTGGGCGACATCGCCTGGGACGACGACTACATCTACGTCAAGACCAGCGCCGGGTGGAAGCGTGCCGCACTGAGCACGTGGTAACCTCAGTCAGCGGGAATTGCATGTGACGCATGGCATCAAGGAGGCAGTCATGAGATCGCTCATCGTCACCACAGTGCTCCTGGCGGCGCTGGCAGTTGAGGGCGCAGCACAACACCGCATCCCATGGGGCACGCTCTCCAACGGCGGAGGCGTAAGCGGCGGCACCACCTACCGCACCAAGGTGGTTGTTGGGCAACCAAGCATTGCCCAGGGCGGAGGGACAACCTATGCCATCCGCAGTGGCTTCTTGATCATCCCGGCAGAGCTGACCCCGAGCACAGGCGTACCTGCTGCCCAAGGCGAAGTGCCGACGGAGTTTGGCTTGGGGCAGAACTTCCCTAACCCTTTCAATCCGAGCACGACCATTCCCTTCAGCCTCAAGAGGCGCTGCTTCGTGACCTTAAGTCTGTTTGACGGCTTAGGAAGGGAGGTGGCCACTCTGGTGCAGGGAAATCTCGAGCCAGGCCGCCACACGGTAACCGTCGATGGCAGTTCGCTGCCCAGCGGTGTGTACCTTTACCGCCTGCAGGCCAGCGACCCCTCCGCACCCTCAGGAAAGCTATTCGTGGAGACCAGAAAACTTACCTTGCTGAGGTAGGAACAGGGGCCCCAAGGGGCATGCACACTCTTGGGGCCTCGATCTTCCCCCAACATACCGCAGCCGCCAGAGAAAAGGACAACCCGGAATCGGGGAACGGTCAACAACTGGAGCACCAGAGAACAGCCGAGCCCTTGCAGACCTGCATAAGGGTGTGCCTACAATCAGGAGGGATGGCCTAGAGAGATTCTGATATTCCCGTGAATATTTGCTGTGCTGCCTTGGTGGGGCCGCTCAGCGGCGCGCACTTCCACAGGACAGAAGCAGGCCCGTTCGTCGCGCTCCGCCAGGCTACGCTGCTGAAGGTAGTCGCAGACCAAAGCGGAACCTGCCGGTAGGCGTCCTTGCGGTGCCTGCTCTTCTCTCTGCGCGCCGGGTGCACATTTTCCTTGAAAAGGCCACCACAAATTCGCATATTTGGGCAGCACAAACATCCAGAATGGAGACCTCCTTGAGGAGGCGAGCGCGAGCGACTCTCCACCGAGCGCGCCATCCCTGGAATGCTCAATGACCCACGCACCGCGCACCGCCTCAGAGTCGCTGAGGTGTACTTCTCCCTTCTTGCGGCTGGCAGCGAGCGCCCAAAAGAGCAGGATATCCTCCCCATGGACGAGGAAGAGTTCCTCCGCCTTCTTGCCATCGATGAACATCAGGCGTGGCAGCTCTTTGTGAGCGACTACTCCACGTTCATCCTCCGGCTCATCGGCCATTTCGTCAGCGACTATGACGATCGCATGGAGCTCTACCTCTTCGTCTGCGAGAGGTTAGCCGCCAACCGCCTGCGCAGGCTCAAGCGCTTCGTGCGCGACCCCCACGCCCCGTGCAAGTTCACCACGTGGCTCGTCCCGGTCGTCCGCAACCTGGTCATCGATTGGTTTCGCCACAAGGAGGGCCGCAAGCGGCTGAACCGGTGCATTGCCGCCCTACCGGAGTTGACGCAAAAGGTGTTCAAGTACTGCTACCAACAGGGCTACTCGCCCGGAGAGGCGTTCGAGCTCATCAGAACGAAACATGATCCAAGTCTGCGATTTGAGGAGGTGGCCCAAGCCCTGGGTCAGATTCACGAGGCCCTGGGCGGGGCCAAGATGTGGGCAGTGGTGAGGGCCATGCTCCGTAATGCGCCAGCCTACCCAACGGACGCAGAGCGCGCCTTGGAGGATCGCCCCGAAATCGAGCTTGTGGCCCCCGAGGCGCCGCCGGACCTCGGAACGCAGATAGTACAGCTTCGCCGCGCGCTGCAGGAAGCTATGGAAAGCCTGCCTGCCCATGAACAGCTGCTGCTGCGGCTGCGCTTCGAACAGAGCCTTGCGGCCTCGGAGATCGCGGGCGTGCTTCGTCTGCGCGACAGCCGCGCAGCCTACCACGCCATCCGGCAGGCTATAGGGCACTTGCGCAAACGACTCCGCGACAACGGCTGGCAGGCGGAGGATTTTTCGATCTTGTTGGGGGGCGAGACGCCCTAATCTTAGGAGCTTGTCCGTTTAATTCTTGTGCAAGCTGGGAAAAGATTCCCTCGTGGCATGCTAAGGAGTGCAACATGCACCATTTGACCATTGGCCGGCTACTGGCAATGCCAGAGCTCGGCGGGAGCGAACCACTTTCGCCGGCGGAGCGGCAGCACCTGGGGCAGTGCGCCCGTTGTAGGGAAACGTACACCCTGGTAGCAGCTGCGGCCAGAGAAGTGCGCCGTCAGGAGGTCAGCCGTGGCGCGCCAGAGACAGCCTGTCTGGGCGAGCAAGAAATTGCCGCCTATCTCGAGAGCGGGTCAGGGCGGGAGCGCGTTGAACTGCACCTGCTGGGGTGCACCCGCTGCCTCCAGGCCGTGGTGGACACCTACCGGATGCTCGCCACTGCAAACAAACAGGAACCGGCAGAGGCACCAGGTTGGGCTCTACGCAAGGTCAGGTCATTGGTCCGTCCGAGCCTGGGGAATTCACTGGCAAGTTCCCTCACGCGAGCCTGGGAGGCGTTGGGCAGGACTTCTCCGGGCTGGCGATGGGCCGCAGCGGGAGGAGCGGCAATCCTGGTGCTTGCCGCCGTGCTCGCGGGCAATCCCGAGCTACGAAGCCGGCTCCGTCCCGAAGAGGCGACCAGGGTTGCCGCATCGCGGCAGGGACGTCCGAGTCTCCTGTTCCCGGCGCGGGGCACT
Source organism: Calditrichota bacterium (assembly GCA_014359355.1). NCBI lineage: Bacteria > Pseudomonadati > Calditrichota > Calditrichota bacterium. The sequence goes on from JACIZP010000301.1 coordinate 3,674, forward strand.
TTGCTTGAGTCAGAGAGCATCGAACTTCGCTGGCAGGCGGTGCCTGGGGCCCTTCGCTATCGCGTGGTGGTGTTGAACGCCATCGGCGACACGACGTGGACAGGGCAAACGTCCGTGGAGCAAGCCGCGCTGGCTCGCGACGCTGCTCTCTTGAAAAAGGGACAGACCTATTTCTGGACTGTCGAAGCGCTCATGCCAGATGGGAGCACCATTTCCTACGAACTCGGTTACTTCCAGGTGGGTTGGCAGTAAAGAGTAGCCATTGCCATGCGACGCCCTGTCCTCATGCTGCTGTTCGTGGTCTTGCATGCGGTGTCTACGTGCGTAGTGGCCACCGCGCAAGAATGGTTTACCGAGAACTTTTCTACCCCAACGCTGAGTCCCGCCTGGTCAATATCCAGCTGGTCAGGCACGCCGTGGTCGTACCATGTCCCCTCGCGTTTTTCCCTTTCCGCACATCCCGGACATCTTAGGTTCTTGCTCGGTGCCATGGTGGTGGACCACCCCCGGCCTTCGTTCAGCGGCTATTGGTACTACCCCTCACTCGAGCTCCGACGACGAATCATGGGCAACCGATGGGTGTGCCTCCTCAAAGTCACCTACTTCCTGCCCCTAACCAACATGCGCGAGTTCTACACCGACATCTGCTTTGGCGGGCCAGACGAGCCCGCGAGTTTCTTGCGCCTGGCACGGTGCAGGGACATTGAACCGCGTTTCGACAAGCACATCGTGATGGTGAAAAGTGGCGACCGCGCAGCACAGGCCTCTATGCTCCACCCGGATGACAAATGGGCCAGCGAACGATTCACTTACTACTATCGCATAGTGCGAGAGGGCGAAACCCTCACCGTCCAGTGGAGCGCGGATGGCCACTTGTACACGACGGCCCTCGTGTTCGACATGGGGCCGCAGGTGGCCAGCACCGAGCAGTGGCTGGCCATCCGCGGCGCCTCGTGGTTCACGCCCTCCGGCTCCTATGCAGACTATGACTACATCATCCTGGCGCCCCCTGACCGAGCGGCCGAATCGGCCAATTCCTCGCCGGAGCACGCCAGCGCTAAGACGAGCATTGCGTCCACCCAGTCCGCCCTTGCACCTGGGCAGGCGCGTCTTCCACGCCTGGAGCGCCTGGTGCAGGAAACCGAGCAGGTGACGCCGCACCTTCTGGAGGAGGAGTTCAAGGCGAGCTTCCTCAGCAGTAGAATGTGGGTCTACGAGGAGGTGGTTTCCGCCCTTTTTGAGCTGCACCAACGCCAGCCTGGACATGGGTACCAGCGAGAGGCCTTTCGCTATGCCGAAAGGGCCAAAGCACGCGCCTTTCTCCAGCTCCTTGCCGAAGGACGTATACGCGTGCGTGAGGGGTCCTCTCCGGTTCTCCTGGCACGCGAGCAAGAGCTAATGGACCAGGTAGCCGCTGCAGAGGCGCGACTGGCCCGCTCCACGGTCACAGAAGCAGACAAGAGACAGTTGGCGCGGGAGTTATCGTCTGCTATCACCGAGCTCGGCAAACTGCGCACGGAGATCATGCAGGAGAACATGCGTTACGCCCAACTCTCCTACCCGGAGCCGCTGCCCACAGACAGCATCCAGAATGACTTGCGGGATGGGTCGGTGCTCCTGCAGTTCTTTCTTGGCGAGCAACGCTCCTACCTATGGATGGTCACCGCGGACACTGTCGCCATGTATGTTCTGCCCGGTCGTGAAGACGTTGAGCGTCATGCGCGGTTCTACATCGGTTTGCTCTCTGCGCGCCCAGTGATCGAGAGCTACGCCGAGGCTGGCCGCCACCTCTTTTCCGAGCTCCTCGGCCAAGTCCCGGCAGAGCAGCTGCGCGGCCGCCACCTGGTGATTGTGCCAGATGGGGCGCTCAACTATCTGCCTTTCGGCGCGCTGATGGTGCAGGGCGATGACCACTTCTTGGCCGACGACTGCGTCATCTCCTACGCGCCTTCGGCAACCATCCTGCACATCTTACGGCGGTGGCGTGCGACTCAAGCTGGCACCTGGGAACGTGAACTGGTGGCCATTGGCGCTCCCCATTCCCTGCCCGAGTTTAAGGAAAATGGTGGGCTTCGCCTCGGCCCTCTCAAGCACGCGCGCCGCGAGCTCGAGCAAGTGGGCAAGAACTGGCCAAAAGGCAAGACCCTGACGGTAACGGGCAGAGAGGCAAACGAGACGCGCGTGAAGAGCGGCCTCCTGGCACACGCGCGCTACGTCCACTTTGCCACCCACTCATTGCTTGACGAGGCGACAATTTCTCGCTCCTGCCTGGTGCTGGCACCTGGGACTGGGGCGAACGACGACGGGCTGTTGCGCATGAGCGAGGTCTTTGACTTGCACCTACACGCAGAGTTGGTCGTCTTATCCGCCTGCCAAACCGCCCGTGGGCGGCTGTACCGCGGCGAGGGCGTGAGAGGGCTGACGCGCGCCTTCCTCTATGCGGGGGCCTCGTCGGTGATGGTCAGCCTCTGGGATGTCGAGGACCGGTCCACAGCCGACCTCATGCAGAACTTTTACGGGTATCTCGCGCAGGGCATGTCAAAGACCGAGGCGCTGCGTGCTGCCCAGCTCGCCCTGCGGCGCAGCGGCAGTCGTGCGTATCGCCACCCGTACTACTGGGCGCCATTTGTGCTCATCGGGGACGACCGTTAGCCGACCAGCCACATCGTCAGTGGAGGAAGCAGGGACTTGCGCCCTGCTTTTTTGTTTGCGAAAATCGCGCCCTTTGTCCGTTAAGTACAAATGGAACGAAGCGGTGGTCCTGGGCGCCTCCTGCAGGCAGACTCAACCACCGGAAGAACACGCAGCACCCGCGTCAATGAACGCGGGAAGAGACCTTATACCACATGTGGAGGCATGTCTCCATGGGACCAACACGAGCGCGCCGATGTCCGGCCCTCCAAGCAGCTGCCTGGCTCGCCGTCTGGAGCACTTGTTTCGCGTTTGCCCAAATTACCGCGGTGCACTCCCAACCGCCTGCTGGCCCGGGAGCCAAGGAGACGAGCACCAGCCACCGGCTCCAGTGGGCCGTAGTTGGGGGAGGGGCGTTGACCCAAGCAGGTGAAGGAGCGATTCGCCTATCTGCAACGGCCTGGCAGACGGCAGTGGACCAAACTGGCAGCGCAACTCACCAGATTCACTCGGGATTCTGGAACCCCTCAGGACTCTTGACTGAAGTAAAGCGGCCAGGCGAGGAGCTTTTGCCCTCGGTGTATGACCTTTGGCACAACTACCCCAATCCTTTCAACCCCACGACCACGATTGTATACGCGCTGCCGCGCAGCAGTCGTGTGACCCTCGAGGTCTACAATCTGTTGGGACAATGCGTGAGGACGCTGGTGGACGAGACAGAGCCCCCCGGCGTGCACCGGGTACTCTGGGACGGACGCGATGCAAACGGGCAGCAAGTCAGCTCGGGATGCTACTTCTACAGGCTGGTGGCGCAATCGACGCCAGCCGGGGCACCATCGCAGCGGTTTGTCAAGACTCTCAAGATGCTACTGCTCCAGTAGCACTCCTTCACAACAAGAAAGGATCTTTTCGCGAGGAGGAACAACCATGAAACAGCAAGTGCTTCATTGGCTGATAGCGTTGGCCGTGCTGGTGCTGATGGCCGGCCCCCTGCGCGGGCAAGTGCCGCAGGTAATGAGCTATCAAGGTTACCTGACGGATGCCGCAGGCGCACCAGTGGGGGATAGCACCTATGCCTTGACTTTCACGCTCTATGACGCCGAAGCCGGCGGTACTGCACTGTGGACCGAGACGCACCCTGCGGTACTGGTCACCAAAGGGCTATTCCAGGTCGTCCTGGGAAGCAAGAACCCACTCTCCTTACCGTTTGATCGCGGCTATTGGCTGGCAGTAAGAGTGGGCACCGAACCCGAGCTGGTGCCCCGCATGCGCCTCACGACCGCTGGCTACAGTTTCCGTGCTGGCAATGCAGACAGTGTGAACGGCATCGCCGCAAGTCGTACCCCTGCGGCAAACTCGCTCTTCCCTCTCGGGGCAGACGGCAAATATCCCCCTGCGGTCTTGCCAGCAGGACTAGCACCAGGCGCCCATGCGGCAACCCACAATGAGGGGGGCAGCGACGTCATCACCGTCACCAGCGCACTCGTCGCAGATGGTTCCATCACCACGCCTGATCTAGCGAACGGCGCGGTCACCGGCGCCAAGATTGCCGACGGGCAAGTGGTGAGGAGCATCAATGGGTTGACGGACCGGGTAACCGTCGCCAGTGGAGCGAATGTCACCATCAGCAGCAGCGGTGACACCTTGAAGATTGCGAGCACCGGCGGCGGCGATATCACCGCAGTCAATGCCGGGGCAGGGCTTGCCGGTGGTGGGGTCTCTGGCGATGTCACCCTCTCCGTGGCGGACGGCGGGGTAACCACGGCCAAGATCGCGGACAACGCTGTCACCGCTGCCAAGATTCAGCCCGACGTGGTCAGCAAGGTCGCGGGCGTCGCCAACGACGGCGGCAACATCGACCTCATCGGGCAAAATGCTATTACCATTGCCCCGGACACTGTTGCCAAGCGGATCACCATCGGCGAGAGCCACTCCAGTCGGACTGACAATCCTCACGGTACCACGGCGGCGCAGACGGGTGCACTGGTCAGCGTCGCCGGCGTGAGCAATCCGGGCGGGAACATCAACCTCGTTCCGGGAGCGAACATTGCCATTGCTGCCGATGATGCGGCAAACACCATCACCATCTCGGCGGCCGCCGCCGCTGGCAACACCCTTGACCAGGCCTACGATCAAGGCGGACCAGGTGCAGGGAGAACCATTACTGCTGATGCTGGAGCGGTCAACGTGGAAGGGCCTGATGGGCTCCGGGTAGTGGGCAAGGTAGGCATCGGCACGCGAGCTGACACACCCCTTTCCGCAAGTCTGCAAGTCTACTCGATGGGCCTGGTGCGTGCCCCAAGCGCCGCGCTGTTCGAGGGTGACTCCATCGGGGTAGAAAGCGTAGCCCGAGGGGCGCATGTACAGCGGCGATACGGCCTGAAAGGGTTCGCCTGGGATGGAAGTCCGAGGGCAGGAAATGTCAACATAGGTGTCTACGGTGGAGCCGAATCGGATACGGAAATCATAGACGCTGAGTGCAACTATGGGGTCTACGGCTTCGCTCGCGGTGCCAGAACAAACATCGGTATCTATGGACAGGCAACCGCCGGGAGTGCCCTTTACGCTGGTTTCTTTAGAGGCGATGTGGAGGTCACACGGGCCCTGCGCGTAGGTTTTGACCCGCAGCTCTACCCACCGCCCTCGTCTCCCCTGATGGTGGCGGGCACAATTCACTCCACAGCCGGGGGATTCAAGTTCCCAGATGGCACGGTGCAGACTACGGCTGCGACCGGCACGGGTGGCAACACCCTTGACCAGGCCTACGATCAAGGCGGACCAGGTGCAGGGCGAACCATTACTGCCGATGCTGGAGCGGTGCATATCGCAGGGCCAGACGGCTTGACGGTGAACGGCAACGTGGGGATTGGGCTCACCAACCCCGGCGCCAAGTTGCACGTTGCCGGCGGGAGCGTCTATCTCGAAAATGACCTGAATCTCTGCTGGCGAAATGCGGCCGGCACATCCTACCCGAGAATACTGGAGCTCAATGCCTCTGACGGCGTGTTTGTGGGAAGCACCGCGGCCACTGGCGGAATGCAGATTCAGAGTGGCGATGACATCAAACTGGTGAGCGGCGCAAACACCCTGATGCACCTGGAGCACAGCACCGGGTCTGTGGGGATCGGCACCACCGTGCCGAGTGAAAGACTACAGGTGGCTGGGACCATTTACTCGAGTGCCGGCGGGTTCAAATTCCCCGACGGCACCCTGCAGACCACTGCTGCCACCGGCGGAGGTGACATCACCGCCGTCAATGCGGGCGCAGGATTAGCTGGAGGCGGTTTGTCTGGTGACGTGACTCTGTCGATTGCGGATGGAGGCGTAAGCACCGCCAAGCTTGCCGATAACGCCGTCACCACGGCCAAGATCGCCAACGGCACTATCCAAACTGCTGACCTCGCCTTCACCGTTCCAGACGGGCACTCTCTTGATGCGGCTGATGGTAGTCCGACAGATGCGGTGTATGTGGACAATGCTGGTAAAGTGGGCGTTGGCACAAGTACACCCTCCGCAAAGTTGGATGCTGTAGGAAGTGTCCGTGTGCTCCCTGGTACTGGAACCTACTATCCAACAACTGGTAAAGGCCTGGAGTTATGTTACTCTGACGCCACCGACATAGGAAGTGTCGCTACCTATGACCGTAGTACGAGTACGTACAAGACACTCTGGCTAAGGGGAAATCCGACAATCATCAACTACGCTGGACCTGGATACAACGTGGGAATCGGACTTATTAACAACCCCACTGAGAGACTCGAAGTCGATGGAACGGTGAAAATGACTGGCTTCAAGATGCCGACCGGCGCCGCTGCAGGACGGGTGCTGACCTCAGACGCCTCGGGTGTGGGTACGTGGCAACCGGTTCCCGGGGGAATTGGTGGTAGTGGCACAACCAACTACATCCCGAAATTCACAGCAGGAACCGCTCTTGGCAATTCGATAATATACGAAACAGGTGGGAAAATCGGAATCGGGACGGCAACACCCACCAACCTACTCACGCTGCGGTCCGCTGGTCCCTGGATTGAGTTTCAAGATAGCGACGGGGGCAACTATTGGATCATTGGAGCTTATGGGGGAAACTACTTTGCCCTAACTGAAGCGACTCCTGGTGGTATGGGATACACCAGACTCACCGTCAAAGAGGGTGGCAACCTCGGGATAGGCACAACAGCCCCCGCCAACATCCTCACCGTCCAGCAATCCTCTCCCACCGACCCGATTGCCGATGCCTGGCTCACCTACAGCTCGCGGCGCTGGAAGACCAACATCAAGCCAATCGAGGCGGCTCTGGCAAAAGTCAAGGGCTTGCGGGGCGTCACGTTCGACTGGAAAGAGGACGGCAAGCATGACATCGGCCTTGTGGCTGAGGAAGTAGGTGAGGTCATCCCGGAGGTAGTGACTTACGAGGAAAACGGCAGAGATGCCCGATCGATCGACTACGGCCGCTTGGTGGCAGTCTTGATTGAGGCGATAAAGGAACAGCAGGCCCAGATCGAAGAGCTCAAGGCGAAACTGGGGGCTCTCGCTCCGAAGGAGTAAAGAGCCAATGGCAGCCACCGCCACGTCACAGGAAAACCACAGCTCACGCATGCCTGCACAGATCGTGCACCAACAAGAGGACAGACATCAGCGAAGTTGAGGCAAAGGGAGGCACTTCCCGTCGCCAGCGACCATGTCAGCGGGGCGGCCCGCAAATACGCATGAAGGGTGCGCTGCTCCCCCTACCCAGGAACCGCGAGGCGCCGGCGTATGTGGGCACACAGGCGTCTGTGCTGGCCAAAGTTTTGTCGTGCCGAGCCCGAGGACTTTGAAGTGCTCCTGGCCAGTTTCAACACGAGAACCAAGCCTCAAGAGGGGGTGGTTGTTATGGCGGCGGCTTGATTTTGAGAGGATAGTCTGGTGGTAGGAGGAACCTTTTCAGGACCCCTGGAACAGGGGAGGAGGTAAGCCATGAAACCATCAAGATTGACCAGAAGCGCGGCTTTTGTTGCAGCGCTGGCTACCGCTGCCTTTGCTGGCAAGATCGTCCCTGACGGCCGAACGGTACTGTACGATAGTTTCGACGGAGCCACCGTTGGCAACGCCTTCGGTCCGATTACCTACGAGGACGGCCTCCCCGGCCTTGGAAAGGCAGCCAAATTGCCTCTGGGCGCATATCTGAGGTACGACATTCTCTCGTGGTACACAGGGAATGGCCCCGCGCACCCGGGCGTCGAAGGGACTGTGGAGTTCTGGGTCAAACTCAACCGCGACTACGGGGAGGTTTTGCAGTTCAATTGGTATCTCACCGGCACACCCCCGGCGTCCGGCGCTGTCTACCTTCCCTACCTCACGGCCGATCATGTGTATCGTCATTGGGCTTGGCCCGGCGCTTGGCTGCAGCCCCTGGATGGCCACACCATAGTCAAGGCCGACGAGTGGACACACATCGCCACAAGCTGGGGACCTGCAGGCACCAAGATCTACATCAATGGCGTCCTGGATGCCTGGAAGGCGGAAGGTGGCGGGTGGTCGGGGGTGCCCTATCTCCTTACCAACACCTACATCTATGTCAATCACTGGGGCGCGAGCGACCTGGGCCTGATCGACGAGCTGCACATTGCCAAGGTCCAGCTCAGCGATGAAGAAATCGCCGAGCACGCCACGATAGTGTTCAATCAAGCCCCTGTGGCCAATGCAGGACCAGATACAGTCGTCGCCGGCGGTTGGCCGGACGGGGCAGAGGTCATGCTGGACGGCACAGGTTCCTATGACCCCGACGGTGATGCCTTGCACTACCACTGGAGTTGGGACAGCGGCGAAGCAACAGGGCCCACTCCCATCGTTCGGCTGCCCTGCGGTACCACGACCATTTTCTTGGTCGTAGACGACGGGCAGCTCAGCTCACCCCCGGACTTTGTGAGCGTCACCGTGCTCGACTCGGCTCACGGCCACATCGTTGACTTGCGCGAAGAGGGGAGGCTGTCCATCGCGCTGTACAATCCCTTTCCCGTGCAGCAGATTCTCGATGAAGCCTTTCTGACATACGCCCGGGCTGTGTTGGACGCGATGCGCACATGCACCACTGCGCTGCTCGATCTTCACGATGCTGAACTCAAGAGCTCCTCAGTTGCTGCCATGGCCGTGGGCTGGGGTTTCCCGAACAACTTTGTGCTGGGCCTTGCCATAGAGGATAGTACGGGGACGCGTCGCGCCCTCACCTTCGAGGCGCAATGTACCCTTCCCCAGCCACCTCATATGGGCATCCACAGAGTGGACTTCGCCACGACTTTCGACAACGGCGCGCACCACCAGTCCGCTTTCCTGCACTTCTTCGCCGCCTCACCGCCAGACAGCAGCAGGCCAACAATCGACGTGGCCTGGCTGTCCGACACCGAGGTCACATTTTCGATCTCCGGGTCGATCCTGGAAACAGCGCTGATGAAGATCGGCTCCTGGTTAGAGACAGGGGCTCTGAAGGTCGCTGATTGGACTCTGCGGCTAGCACGGATCGTTCAGGACGCGATAGAGGACTCTGAGCCGCCAAGTGTGGTCTTCTCCCCTGATAGGCCAAGCAATTGGTACAATGTAGATGTCAAGATGACCCTTTGGGACGCGTCAGGGCTGGTCGCCGTGCTGAAAGTCGACACTACACTCATGGTGCGCCTAGCGCCACCTGCGCAAGCATTGCAGCCACCTTTGCCGACCAGTGAGGGTGAGCATAGGGTTTCTTACTGTCTCGCTGACTGGAAGGGGTTGTTGAGGCTCCTCGGCGTGCTCAAGTCGCCGCCGACGCTGGAGAGCGCCATCAGGACAATCCTGGATCTCATCCTGGTCAGCTCCGGGGACGGCGGCTCCCACTCTTTGCCGGAGGAGGTGTTCAACACGCTCATGGAGATAATCCAAGCACGCGCCTTCACTGACCACTTGGTGATGGGGCGTAAGGAGCTCAATATCGACCGCACTAGCCCGAATATCAGCTGGACGCTTAGCCCTGGCACCGTCCATGTGACCGTAGATGATCCGAACCACCGACAAAACAGTGGCCTCGACCAGGTACACTATTGGGTCGACGGAAGCTGCATCATGGATGAGAACCTTCAAGGCGAAGACACCCGCCTGAGGGACATCTCCGTCCCCACATCCTTCCGGCTGGACGTTTCCGCGTGGGATGTGGCGGGAAATGAAGCCAGGAGGTCCATGGACCCATATGTGTTGAGCTTGGAACCCGCCTCGAGCTGCGAGGTCCAATTCGCTGCGGCCGAGCACTACCTGTGGTTCAACAACAACGGACTGAAGGAAGTGGAACTCCAGCTCAATGACGCCCGCTTCCGGCTGGTTGCACATGCGACGAGGAGAGACCAAGAGGGGGACATCTATTTTGTGCCCGAGTATGGTGGGGCATCTGTTGATTTCTCCCCGTACATCGGCGATCGCAAGCAAGTGCACATGCTCATCCACCCCTTCGGCCCAAGCGGCGCGTGCGGTTTCTTCATCTTCTCGGACTGCAATTCAGTGACCGCGGTGAGAGGAGGGTCTTCGCCAAGTGCCATGATGCCGCGTGCTTTCTCCTTGGAGCAATGCAGTCCCAATCCCTTCCAGACACGGACGGTGATCCGATACCAAGTCCCCAGTGCCACCGAGCTTCGTCTTCGCGTATTCGACTTGCTCGGCAGGGAAGTGCGACAGTTAGTTGGCGGCCAGCAACCAGCAGGCTACTACTTCGCCCACTGGGACGGAAGGACGAGCGGGGGCGACATGGCGGCAAGTGGGACATACCTCGTCCGACTTGATGCGCCTGGCTACCACCAGACGCGCAAGGTGCTGCTCCTCAGGTGATTGAGGCGAGGTGAGAAAACGATCCTCCGCCGCTGGCGCCTCTGCTCGCGCGGGGGTTCGTTCCTCTGTTTGGTGCGAACCCCCGTGGAGCTCTTTCAGGCTCGTGAAGAATCGCTGCCTCGGCAACAGGGAAGTGGCGCGGCCAGATGGCCCCCGAGCCGGTGGCGTGCGAGGAAATCCGCAGAGATGCCAAGTCGATTGACAACCCTCGGTTGGTGGCAGTATTGATTGCGGCGCTAAAGGAACAGCAGCAGATCGAAAAACTCGAAGCTGCTCTCCAATTGCTCGGCGAGAAAAAAATAGGTTATTTCGCCCCTTTCGACGCCCCCGAGGCGTCGGCGACGGGTTCGTCTCGCCGGAGCTGCTTGCTATTGGCACCAGGGTTCGGTCCTCTGTGGCGTGGGGAAAGCAAACCTTCGTGAGAACCTTGCCGGCCAGCCACATCGTCAGTGGAGGAAGCAGGGACTTCGCCCTGCTTTTTTGTTTGCGAAAATTGCGCCCTTTGTCCGTTAAGTACAAACGGAACGAAGCGGTGGTCCTGGGCGCCTCCTGCAGGCAGACTCAACCACCGGAAGAACACGTAGCACCCGCGTCGATGCACGCGTGAGGAGGCACCGTAGTATCCAAGGAGACAAACTATGCGTACACATGCACAGATCCTGATATCGGTCCTGGTGGGCGCCGCCCTGCTTTCTGGTCCGCACACGAGACTTCTGTGCGCGGCGAAGAGTGATTGGAAGGCTGCACCGGCGGCACTCAGTCAGCGCGCCCAGTTCCCTCGCGCAACCGCTCAACCGGCAGATGGATTGACAAGCACGGTCAACGTACCCGGTACCGCCTCGTTTCGCTCCTACGGCTACGGAGGCCTTTTCTGCGGGCCCGGCGGCGCTCCCGTGGATGCTGGTCTCAATCTCAGTGGTCTTGACTCGTGCACCGTGCAGGTGGCGGCCACTGGCGTCGTGCTCGCAGCGGGTGAGGCCTCTCACAATCCAGATGGAACAATAGTCGGTGGCACTTTCCGGGCTCCAGGAGGGCGCACCTACGGCCCAGGCAGCTGCGCCCCAGGAAGCTGCGCTGCTGCCGGGCTCCCCGTGCCGTCAGGATGCTTTGGCAGCCTGATCGCCTTGTTTGTGGACGAGAAGCTGCGTCCCATCGGCGGACCTTTCCAGGCGGGCTCGTTCTGTGAGGTTCTCATTCCTGAGGGCGCCACTCGGCTGCTCTTCGCAATAAACGATGACGGCTACTGCGACAACGGTGGATCTTTCCAGGTAGAGACCTCCCTTTCGGCTGCAGCCCTTCGCCAGGCACCCATGGGAATGCTCCGCCAAAGTGAGGGACAAGTCACCATCAACGGGAGAACCGCCACCTCCGGCACGCCTCCGGCTTTCGCAGGCGACAACTTGGTAACGGGCCAAAGTGGTTCCTCCCTGCTGGACCTGCTAAGCGGCTACCAGTTCCGCGCCCTACCCGGTACTGAGTTTTCCCTGGGAAGCAGCACATCCCCTGGTTGTGAACTAAAGTACAATGCGAAAATCAAGAAGGGTGGTGGCTTGTTCAAACGCCTGCGCGACCTGTTGCATCCACCAAGCAAGTTCGAAATCAAAACTCCAATAACCGTAATTGGAGTCAGAGGCACTGCGTTCGCTCTCATCGTTGACGAACTGACTCAAAGTACGACCGTGACAGTATTCGACGACACCGTCGATTTGCGGAGCGCCACCAGCGGCGAGCTCCTGGCTACCCTTTGGGCACGTGGCGACGGGCGGTGTCAACAGGCTGTGGTGGACGCCGAGGGGCATCTTTCCGGACCATTCTGGGTCGACTGTGATAGTTCGAGCTACTCCTTCCCGCCGTACCAGGCAATTCCTCTTGACACGCTGGCACCGCAAATAGTGTCTCTCACCGACGTTACCTTGCCGGGTGGGGTCGTGAGGATTTCCGGACGGGTGCAGGATAATTGCGCCCCTCCATACCGCATTGCCGTCAGCGCCCGGCCTGGAACCCAGGAGAACCTTGCGGAACCCATTGTGGTGACCGGCCCAGACGATTCGGGGCTGTTCTCTGTGGAGGCCACCCCCGTGGATGGTTCCAACCCTGCGTCCGTTCTCCTGGGCATCTCCGACCCCGCCAACAACGTCCTCTGGCGCGAAGTAGACGTCGTGCTGCGCACCTATCACGCGGTCTACGTGGACAGCGCCAACACTTCAGGTGTCGAGGACGGCACACAGGCCCATCCCTTCAATACCATCCAGGAAGGGATCGACGCTGCCGGCGATAGAGACACAGTGAAAGTGGCCGCGGGCACGTACAGGGAGAGGATAGGGCTTCCGTGGGACATACACCTCACGCTCGTCGGTGCTGGCCCCGCCCTCACCAAGGTTTGGCCTTCGACCTACGAGGGAGCCGCACTACTGATCCGGGAGCATGCCACGGCCCAGGTTCAAGCAATGAGTTTTCAAGGAGCAAGAAAAGGGATCGAACTCGCGCACGCGGCGCACGTGGTCCTTGAAGATTTTCTGATCGAACACTGTGAGCGCGGTGTCGTCACGTCGGGTTACGACGCAGCCATCACCGCAAGGCGGGGGAGAATCTCGCACTGCGTGATAGGCATCGACGGATCGGACCACCTGCCGCTGCGCCTCACCAACATTCTTTTCGAGCGCATCGGACTGGACCACGCCGAGGAGGCAGGAGTCATAGCCGACGGCACAGTGGAAATCGTCAACTGCACCTTTGCGGAGCACTACAGCGAGGACTCTTCAGTCCCGGCGGTCAAGATCCTCTACGGCCCAGTCACCATCCGCAACACAATCATCTGGAACTGTGGAAAGGCAGTCGAGGGGAAGGCAGAACATTGCCAAGTGGACTACTCGTGCTTCGGCCGTCTCCAGGGCTCTCCAGGCCCGTACTACAGGGACACCTCACAGGGAGGCACAAACCTCCCTTATGGCACGGACCCAATGTTCGTTGCTCCGTACTACCCGCACTACGACTATCATCTTCTGCCGACCAGTCCGTGCGTCGACGCAGGGGATCCTGCTGAAGACTATTCGTTGGAGCCTGAGCCCAACGGCGGACGCATCGACATGGGGGCCTACGGAAACACGCCGGAGGCGACCCCCAACCGCTTGGGAGCTATCCTGGCACTGCCTGATACCAGTGCAGCTCCGGGCAGCACTCTCATCATCCCGATCACCGTCTCCACCGACTCTGCCATCGCCTTGGCGCAGTTCGTTCTCGAATTTGACTCTACAGTCATCGCTTTTCAGCAAGCCCAGGTAGGCCCGGGAGCACCTGGGTTTTCCATTAGCCTGGTCAACCGAAACCTGCCGTTTTCCCCTGAGCCCGGGATGAATCCGCGCAATAAGAACGTCTTGGTCCAAATTTCGGGGGGCGGAGGCGCATCCTTTACGGGCCAGGGAAAGATAGTGGTTCTGCTGCATTTTCTGGTGACCGGCCCACCGGGGTGGGGGTGCAGCCTCCGCTTCGACACCAGGCCCTCCCACTGCTTCCTGACCACGTGCAACTTGACGGACATTCAGTCGGGACAGATTCGCTTCCTCCACGGATACGTCAGCGTACCCATGCACTTTTCCATCTCCGGCTATGCCCGGTATTGCCCTACGGGTGGACCTGTGTCGCAGGCTGAAGTGGTGCTGGACAATCAATCCGTCAGCGTAACGGGGGGGGACGGCCGGTATCAGCTCTCATCAGTGCTTACCGGGACTCACACGCTGGCCCTGCGCAAGAGCGGCGATCACGGCGGCGCCATCTCCGGAGCCGACGCCTTAGCGGTGTTGAGGCACTTGGCCTTTCTGCCGCCTGCGCTCGGGGCGTGCCAGCTCCGGGCCGCGGACGTGACTCTGGACAAGGCGGTCACCGGTGCCGATGCCTTGGCACTCCTCCACTATCTGGCCTTTTTCCCGACGAACATCGGTCACACTGGCACTTGGGCTTTTGTCCCTGCCGAGACAACCTTCACCCTGCTCGCCAACGCCTCCCTTGATTTCGTTGCCACCCTCCTGGGAGACGTCAACGGGAACTGGACCCCAGGCCAAGGCATTCCTCTTGCGCTCTTGAACACGGTGGAGGGCGCTGCCCCGCAGCCCAAGGCTATCCTTGTTGCGCCGGCCGTTGGCAGTACCCCTGGGGAGTTGGTCACCGTGCCGGTGAGCTTGAGCACCGACTCTCTCGTGGCCCTGGCGCAGTTTGTGTTGGAATACGACTCCACGGTAGTTACGTGCGACACGGTTTTGGTCGGCGCTGATGCAGGAGGCTTCTCCTTGCTGATCAACCGCAGACTACCATTTCCTCCGTCGTGCCCAGGCACGAACAAGAATCTCTTGCTCCAACTGAGGTCATCGGATCCGGCCTCAGGAATCACGGGCCCGAACCGCCAGATTGCCGTTCTGCGTTTTCTGGGCGTTGGCGCATTTGCCAGCGTCACTCCGTTGGCCTTCGATCCGCGACCCGAACGCACGTTCCTCACCACCCCGGGATTGGTAGACCTGTGCGGCACCGATTTGGAGTTCGTGAACGGTCAGATTAGCCTCCCCGTAGAGCTCCTCTCCTTTTCCGCGGAAGTAGACAGAGGCGAAGTGCACCTCTCCTGGGTTACCGAGCCCGAGGCTAGTCTGCTCGGCTTTGAAGTGCACCGGAGCATCGACGGGCTCCACTTTGCGAGCGTAGGTTTCGTCCCTGCTCACAGGTCCGACGCGCCATCACACGTCTATCGCTTCACGGACACGCCGGCCGTCAGCGGCACTTACTACTACCGCCTGGCGCAGAAAGATGCCGACGGTTCTCTGACCTGCTCAGGCTGGTTGGAAGTCGTTGTCTCGCCTCCCAGGGAATCCCGCCTGCTCCAGAACCACCCCAACCCGTTCAACGCCCAGACGGAGGTGCGCTTCCAGCTTGCGCAGCCCTGCCACGTGGTGCTGACCGTGTGGAACGTGCAGGGGCAGCAGATCCGCAAGCTCCTGGAGGAGGAACGGGCGGCCGGCTATCACACCATTCACTGGGACGGAAAGAACGAGGGGGGTCTGGCAGTAGCCTCGGGGGTATATCTCCTGCGCATGAAAGCGGGAACGGTTACGGAGACGCGTAGACTGCTGCTCATGCGCGGACACGACGCGTGCTGGGCGGCACGCATGGGAGCGTGCCGCCCAGTCGTCCAGCCA
>JACIZP010000302.1 GCA_014359355.1 Calditrichota bacterium
TTGGCAGGTGTACACGCACGGCAACTCTGGCCTTCCGTGCGACAGCATCTACTCCCTCTGTGTTGATCACGACGGCACCGTATGGGTAGGCACCTTTTCGGCCGGCCTGGCCTCCTTTGATGGCACAACCTGGCAGGTGTTCAACTCGCACAACTCGCCGCTCCCTCACAACTTTGTCTACGAGACGACCGTTGATCAGCGCGGTGCGCTCTGGGTGGCGACCACGCTGGGACTTGCCTGCTACCGTAAAGGCCCGCTTGCCGTGGGCCGTTCGGAGCGCGCGCTGCCTCCTGCCGACTTTGTTCTTGCTCAGAACTGGCCCAACCCATTCCTCGGTGGCACAAGGCTCTTGGTTACGCTGCCTGCTCCCAGCGAGGTGGAGCTCAGCGTGTTTGATCTTTCCGGCCGTCGGGTGTGTGTGCTAGTGCACGGGCTGTTGTCTGCCGGGCGGCACGAGGTGTGGTGGGATGGGCGTGACGAGCGCGGCTATGAACTCCCGGCGGGATTGTACGTTGGCTGTGTGCGCACCCCCCACGAGCGCCGCACGGTGAGGCTGCTGCGCCTGCGATGAGGAGAAAAAGGCGCGAAATGCTACACATCTGCAAAAAAAAATCTTGACAAATTACGTTTTTTGGGTTATATTGCACGTTGCCAAAGTGCAAGTACCGCAGAAAGGAGGTGGTCAGGGCAAGACAGCTTGGCTGTTTGCAAAATGGGCTACGAGTAAATCGACAGGCCCTTTTCTGTTTGGAGAGGAGTGCATTGTGGCCAGGGTGGGACAGAAAGGGGAACGACGGTAGCTCGGGGGGCAGAAGCCAGGGGGTGTCACCAAACCAGAGGAGCTGAGACCATGCGCAAAAAGGCTTTCGCTCTCGCTGTTGTTCTCCTCACGATTCCGGCGCTGATGTACGCAGGCACCACCGGCAAAGTGAGGGGAAGGGTGATTGACAAGGACACCAAGGACCCCATCCCCGGGGTTGCCATCATCCTGGAAGGCACGATGATGGGCGCGGCCACCGACATTAACGGCTACTACATCATCCTCAATGTGCCCGTGGGCACCTACAGCGTGCGCGCGCAGATGATGGGTTACCAGACCGTGGTGGTCAGTAACAAACGCGTCTCTGCCGACCTCACCACCGAGTGCGACTTTGAGCTCTCCCCCACCGTCCTCGAGGGCCAGGTGGTCACTATCGTGGCGGAGCGCCCAATCATCGAAAAGCACGTCACCAACACCGTGAAGACCATCCAAGCCGAAGACCTGCAGAACATTCCCATCCGTGGTGTGGCGGTGGCCATGCAGCTCTCCTCGGCGGTAGCAGATGGCCAGTACGTGCGCGGCAGCCGTAGCGAAGAGACGGTCACTTACATCGACGGCGTGATGACCCAGCGGCTGGTCGACGGTCGTGCCAACGTGGCCTCGGTGATTAACAACGCCATCGAGGAGGTGACTTTCCAGGCGGGCGGGTTCAATGCCGAGTACGGCTTTGCCAACGCCGGTGTGTTGTGGTCCACCACCAAAACTGGCCAGAAGGACTACCACTTCAACATCGAAGCTATCTCTGACGAGGTGTTCAAGGGGAAGAACGGCCGCACCTTGGGCACGCAGTCGTGGGGCTACAATACCTACACTGCGACGGCCAGTGGCCCGGTGCCCTTCACCAACGACAATGTGCGCTTCTTCGTAGCTGGGGAGCGCAACTACAACGGCGGCTACGCCACCTTCAACGAAGGATTTGTGGTTGACACAGTGATCGTCTGGGGCAAGGGCACCGCCAACGAGCGTGCCTTCCCCTTCAAGGCAGAGTTGAAGCCCGGACCCTATCCCGGCTACAGCTACCGCTCTTGGGACATGAATAGCAACCTAGTGTGGGACGTGCGGCCTGTGCGTGTGAAGGTAGGTGCCAACTACCATTGGGATCGCGAGCAGGGTGGCGCCACCTGGGGCAACATCGTCAATTACAAGAAGAACGGCGTCACTATCTCCAACAACCAGCGTTACTACGTGAACGTCACGCATCAGGTGAACCCACGGTTGTTCTACACCGCCAACTTCGGTTACTTCAAGTGGTTCCAGGAGTGGGGCGACCCGGATTTGTGGGATGAGTATTGGAAGTACGCCGACCCGCAGTACAACGTCGGCCCAGACGGCAACACGGTGCTGCGCGGCTGGGGTCTTACTTACACCCTGAGCCTCTACGGTCTTCTCACTTTGCAGCCTACCGGCTTGGTCACCTCCGGGTACGGCAAGAATGAGCAGGTCAACTACGGGCCCAAGTTTGACCTGGTGTGGCAGTTCAACAACTGGAACGAGCTGAAGACCGGGTTTGAGTACAACTACTACACCATCCGGCGGTACGTCAACCCAGGGTTTGCTATCTCCAAGGCGCTGCATGACCGGGAGATTGACCCCACCAACACGCAGACCGACTATGACATCTACCGCAGCAACATCACGCACTATGGCTACGACATCTGGGGCAACCCGACGACCAAGGACACCTGGTATGATGCCACCAACGACCAGGGGCAGATTGGCAAGGTGAACGGCCATGATGCGCCGAAACACCCGGTGCGGGCGGCATTCTACCTCCAGGACAAGATTGAGCTCAAGGACCTCATCCTCAACGCCGGCGTGCGTGTCGACTACCTGACCACCGGCACACTGAGCTACAAGGATCCCCGGCGCCTCATCTTGAACTCCTGGACCCTGGTGGACGACGCGAGCTTCGGCCCGGAGCGGCAGTATTGGAAGGTGAGCCCGCGCTTGGGCTGGTCGTTCCCGGTCACCGACCGCACGGTCTTCCATGCGCAGTTTGGCAAGTTTGTGCAACTGCCGCAGATGTTTGACCTCTACGACAGCCACGGCCTTGTGGGCCGCTTCTTGCAGGGCGGTAACGCCCGCACCATGCCCAACCCGAACCTGAAGCCAGAGCAGACCACGCAGTACGAAGTTGGTCTCAAGCAGCAGATTGGCGACAACGCCAGCTTGATGGCGACGGTGTTCTACAAGGACATTCGCGACTACATCCAGATCCGGGTGACGTTGCCTGAGCCTAATTTGGGCTACGGTGCGTTCTACGAGTTGCGCAATATCGACTTTGGTACGACCACCGGCGTGACGTTTGCCCTGAACCTGCGGCGCACCAAGCGTGTTGCGGCCACTCTGGATTATACCTACTCCAAGGCCATGGGCACAGGCTCCAGCAGCCGGGACCACTTTGACATCGCCTGGCAGGACCAGAGCCTGCGCTTCCCGACCATCATCACGCCCCTGGCGCAGAACCAGGACCATGTGGGCAACGTCAATGTTGATGTCCGCCTGACCAAGGACGACGGCCCAATTCTTTTTGGGATGCGGCCCCTGGCCAATTTGGGCGCCAATGTGCTGTTCACCATGCACAGCGGCAGCCGCTACACCAAGATCGAGCCGGGCCCGGGCGGGCTCTTTGCCCAGAACGCGCCTCGGCCGCTGGAGGCATTGAATTCCTCGGTGATGCCCTGGTACTACCGGGTTGACCTGAAGGTGGACAAGACGGTGGAGGTGGCGCGCTTCAAGATTCGGCCGTACATCTGGGTCTACAACCTGTTCAACCGGAAGAACGTGACCGGCGTCTACCGGCAGACGGGCGAGCCGCACGACAACGGCTGGTTCCTGACCGACGACGGCAAGTCGTGGGCGCAGATTAACGGCAGCAAGGGCCTCTACTACGCCAAGAAGGCCCTCAGCGGCGCCGGTGCGAGGAACTTGGCCACGCCGCGTATCCTCCGCTTCGGAGTGATGATCGACTATTGATGGCGTTTGGGCTCACCTCCGCTTGCTGGAGGTGAGCCCCTGGCCACCTCGGCACGGCGTGTGACGAGGCAAGAGTGCACAGCACGTACGCTGTAGGTCTTGTGGAGGAGGAGTCACGATGAAGAAAGCGACGGTCGCCATCCTGGTTGCGGCGCTCGCGGTGCTGCTGTTTGGCCAGAGCACGGCAGTGGCAAAGAGCACCGCCACCAGTCGGCTGAGCAAGTCCATGATCAAGGACCATTGCAAGTACATCGATGTCAACCAGATCCGGGCCTCGGTGATGAATAACGGCACCTTTACCCGCCACCCCATCACTGGCAACTCGGACCTGGAGTGGCCTAAGGGTACCGGCAAGTACGCCTGCTACAATGCGGGGATCTGGATTGCCGGCAAGGTGGGCGGTGCCACCCGCACGGCGTGCGCTGATTACAATGTGGAGTACCAGCCGGGCCTAATTCTACCGGATGGAACGCCGGACAACCCGGCGGATCCCAAGTATCGCGTGTACAAGGTCCACAAGGACTACCCGAATGGTTACGCAGCTCTGGACATCGACCCGTGGAGTGCATGGCCGGTGGACCAGGGCGCGCCGGTGAACCCCGATGGTAGCATCAAGTGGTATGGCGACGAGCAGCTCTACGCCGTGATGAACGACCTGGACGCCAACTTGCACAACATCGCCTACCACACCTTGCCGATTGGCATCGAGTTACACCTGCTGGTGTTCGCGTTCGATAGGCCAGGTGCTCTGGGCAATACGGTCTTTTTCCAGTACACGATTATTAACAAAGGGCAGGACAACCTTGAACAGGCGTATATCGGCGTGTGGTCGGACGTGGATCTCGGCGACGCCAATGATGACCTGATCGGCTACGACCTGGAGCGCGGCTTGGCCTATGTGTACAACGGCGACCCCATCGACGCGACATACGGGGATCGCCCGCCCGCGTTGGGCTTTGATTTCTTCCGGGGACCGATGGTGCCTTCCCCGGGCGACACGGTGAAGCTTCCGGACGGCAGCGTGTACCCAAACAAGAAGCTGCTGGATGCCACGGCCTTTGTAAAGTACTACAACCCGCATCCGATCTACCGCGATCCTAACTACAGTGCCCAGGGGGCGGAGGAGTTGTACAACTACTTAGCTGGCCTCAAATCTGACGGCTCCCCCTGGGTCGACCCGACCACTGGGCAAGTCACCACGTTCCTCAACACTGGCGACCCGGTGCGGGGTACGGGCTGGCTTTCTACCATGGAAGCCCCGCCGCAGGACATCCGCATCCTGATCTCGTCCGGGCCGTTCACCATTGCTAAGGGCGACACGCAGGTCGTCGTTGCCGGCCTCATCATCGGCCAGGGCAACAATCGCCTGTCCAGCATCGAAGTGTTGCGCTTCTACGACAAGTTCGCCCAGGCAGCCTACGACAAAGGCTTCAAGGTCCCCAGCCCGCCACGCGCGCCTGAGGTGCTGGTCACCCCGCTGGACCGCAAGGTGCTCCTGACCTGGGGCAAAGAGTCCGAGAACTATACGGAATTCGGTTACGAATTCGAGGGCTATAACGTCTACATCGGCGCCTCGCCAGGTGGTCCATGGAAGCGCCTCGCTACCTTTGATACGGAAAATGGCGTCATGGCGGTGCTGGATGAGGAGTACGACCCGAACACCGGATTTGTTCTCGAGCTCCCGGCAGCCTATGGTGCCGACCTCGGTTTGAGCTACACCTACACCTTGGACAGGGATTATGAGGGATTCCGCTTAGCCAACGGCCGCAACTACTACGTGTGCGTCACCGCGTATAGCTTTGGCGTCAAGGGTGTGCCGAAGATTCTGGAAAGCTCCAAGAACGTGTTGACGGTGTCGCCTCACCAGCCGCAGCCTGGCACGGTGGTGAGCCACAAGGACTTTGAAGAGGTGGCGGTGACGCACTCAAAAGGGAATGCCGACTCGCTGACCTACGAGTGGTGGGTGCAACTGGTCGACCCGCTGCGCGTTAGCACCGCCGACTACAATATCAAGGTCAACCCCGATTGCACGTGGACGCTTTACCGTAATGGCCAGGTGGTGTCGGGCTACGACCGTGTGAGGCCTGTGGAAGCCACCAAGACCATTGACAAGGACATCAGCCACTCCACGCTGGTCGGCGCCCCTCTGGACTTTTACATTGCCGGGCGGCTGGACTTTACCCAGCCTAAGGACCGCAAGACCTGGTTGGCCGAGGTGGTGACGCTCACCAGTCACAGCACCATGCTCACCTCGCTCACCGGTCCCTACCAGCAGAACAAGTCGTTAAGCAACAAGGCGATACACGGGCCGTTCAAGAAGGGTACCACCGACCCAAGGTTTATGGGTAACACCATCGAGATCCGTTTCACCGGCAAGGTTGACTCGCTGGGGAACGTGATCTCCGGCGGCTCGCTGTCGACTTTGCTTTATGGGTTTGGCGACCCGGCCAACTTCATGCTCTGGCACCCCAAGAACCCCAAGCGGGGTGTGTCGCGCGACCCGTTCACGGTCCAGGTGCCTTTCGAGATCTGGGACGTCACTCGCAACGTCCAGGTGAATTCTGCCTTCTGCGATAACGCACAGAAGATTGCCGACACGTTGTTCGTGGGCACCGACTCCGGCTTTGTCGCCACCTGGGCGCCGCGCGGCAAGTGCACCGTGTTCGTCTTCTGGACCGAGTACAACGACTCGGTGCACAACTGCGGCTACACCGGCCAGGATAAGAACGCCACGTGGATGTTCGCCTATGACGCCGATGTTCAGTGGCAGACTGGCGACGTGGTGCGGCTGAAATTCCCGCCGCCGGTGGTGCCTGGCGAGGACGAGTGGACCTTCAGCATCAAAGGGGTGGAACGCAACGTGACGTCGGATGCGAAGAAGCGTCTGGACATCATCAACGTCTACCCCAACCCCTATTTGGCGCACAATATCGAGGAGCGTACGCTCCACCAGGAGCACGTCAGGTTCATCAATCTGCCGGAAAAGTGCACCATTCGCATCTTTAACCTGGCAGGTGACCTTATCCAGACCATCGAGCATGACAGCCCGCAGCCGACCCATGACTGGGACCTGCGCAACGAGAACTTTTTGCCAGTGGCCAGCGGGTTGTACATCGCCCATATCGAGGTGCCGGGCGTGGGCTCCAAGGTGCTGAAGTTGGCGGTCGTGTTTGGCCAGCAGCGCCTGCGGAACCTGTAACGGCACGTTTGGTCAGGTAGGTGGCCGCTCCTGCACCCCGGCGGCTGCAGGAGCGGCACGACGGTGAACGGAGAACCTTTTGGAGAACTGGACCATGAGAATAGCAAGAATCCTGGTGCTGCTCGTCGTTGTGGCGCTGGGCTGCAGCCTGGCAATGGCCGGCAACCCGGACAAGAGGGGGGCCGCTGGCGCGCAGGAGCTGCTCATTCCGGTTGGGTCGCGAGGCATCGCCATGGGCGGGGCTAACGGCGCCCTGGTCAGCGGCAACGAGGCCATCTTCTGGAACCCGGCAGGACTGGCAGCCACCGATGCCGCCGCCGAGGCCACCTTCTCGCATCTAAAGTGGATCTTTGACACCAGCATCAACTACTTCGCCGTGTCGGCACGCTTGGGTAACCTCGGCTCATTTGGCGTGAGTGCCAAGGTACTGGATTTTGGCGACATTATCGAGACCACCGAATTTGAGACCGAGGGCACCGGGCGCATCATTACCCCCAACTTTGTCACCGTGGGGCTGACCTTCTCCCGGCAGATGACCGACCGCATCTTCTTTGGCGCCAACGCCAAGGTCATCTCCGAGAGCTTTCTGCGCATGCGCGCCAGTGGCGTGGCCTTTGATTTTGGCGTGCAGTACATCAGCACCCCAGGTGTGCGCCTGGGCCTGACGCTGAACAACTTTGGCCCGATGATGAAGTTCGTGGGCGAAGACCTGCAGCGCACCGTGGACCTGCCCCACACCGAGTATGGCACAGAACCGATGGACCTTCGCCTTGAGGCGCAGAAGTTCGAGCTGCCCAGCACCTTCGAAATCAGCCTGGGCTACCCGTACTACTTGAGCGATGAGCATGCGCTCACCGTGGTCGCTTCCTACCGCAACTTTAACGCCTCGGTGGACCAGGTGCAGGCGGGCCTTGAGTACGCCTTCAACAAGCTGGTCTACCTGCGCGGCGGTTACGGCTCGGCGGTGCAGGCCGCGGAGGACTATATCTTCGGCTTCACCCTCGGTGCCGGCCTCCGCTACAGCCTGGGCGGCAACACGTACGTGCTCTTTGACTACGCCTACCGCGATGTGAAGTACACCGACGCCAACCAGTGGTTCACCATGTCGGTGCAGTTCTAAGTGGGCGCGCTTCTGGCGCCCTCGTGACGGCGGCAGTTGTCGGGTGGAGTGAGGTGACTCTTTAATCTGCTGGGAAAGTTAGGTGTGACGAGACGGAGAAAGGAGGTGATGGCCCAGGAGTGGAAGCCGTTGCCAAACCAGCAAAGAAAGGAGGTGAGGCCACGCATCTGCAGGGGGTAGCATGGTAAGCTGTGGACGACAACTCACTGAGGAGGTTTGCACATGCGAAGAGCCCTCGTAGTTACCACGATTCTCCTATTGGCGGCCTCGGCGGTGCTGGGCAGCGATAGCCGGATCACCCTGCTGAAGCCGTACCGGGGCGTCGATGAGGACGCCATCATCTACGCGACCAAGAAGGACCTCACCAACGGCGCGGTGGACCGGCTGCTCACGCCGCGCGGCCTGAGCAAGTTCGCCGGCATCATCGACACCATTGCGCCGCCTCTGGCGGAGACGGTGAACTTTGGTGCGGCACCTGGCGACACCATGGCACAGTTCTGGCAGGAGCCCACCGCTGCGTACTACCTCAAATCCATCGGCATCAAGACTAACGAGTGGAGCGGCCAGTTTAACGACGGCTTCAACCTGTTTGTCACCAAGGCGGCTGCCGACATTCGCACCTGGCCCAAGGACAGCGTGGACGGCGCGGGCTGGGTGGGCCGCTGGGCGAGCCACCCGTTGGGCTGCACCACCGGCAATTGGTGCGGCAGCTCCTGGGGCCAGCCCCCCCTGGGCGAGATCATCTGGGGCGACTTCCCGGTGACCGCAGTGAAGAACGAGTGGGTGTGGACGCCGATGATCTGGTTGGGCTTTGAGCCGGACATGGGCCACGACCCCTTCTACGTCTGCTATGCCCCATTTGGCACCGCCGGCCAGAACTTTGGCACTGCCTCAGGTGACGCCACTGCCCTGCCGGAGTGGCGCGGCCTGAAGTATTATGCGAGTGGTGGCACCTCGGGCAAAGGTGGGTGGCACATCCGCCACTACGGCTGGATCTTCATGCTCGAGGTGGAGTTCTATGAGAACACGCCGCCCACGATTACCTACGACCCGTATGGTTCGGTGCTGAGTGCCGACCCGCGTCCCTTGCGGGCGGAGATGAAGGACATCGACGCCTCTGATCCGGCCAAGGCGGGCGTGGCGGAGGCAAAGTTGTACTACAACGTCAACGGCGGCGCGTTCACCGAAGTGCCGATGACCCTGGTGGAGGGCACGGACCAACTGGGCACCTGGGAAGGCGTGGTGCCTGGCGGCATCATCGCTCCGGGCGATGTGGTGGAGTACTACTTCTGGGCCAAGGACAAGGGCGGCCTCGAGACAGAGTCCACCCACGGCACCTACGGGTACTTCCAGAAGAAGCACGACGTGTTGGCCATCTACAACGACGATAGCTTCACCGCGTCGTTTATCTTGCCCTACTACTTCAAAGATCCCAAGGGCACCCAGTACCTGTACGACACCTGGTGGACCGACGCTGATGGCAAGCCTGTCAAGGAGTTGGTGGACCAGTACAACTGGATCGTGCAGTTGGACGGCTACTCGCCACTGGTGCTGTTCGACGACGTGCTGGAGAACTGGCTGAAGGGCACCAAGAAGGCCAGCGGCACCAAGGGCTACTTCTGGTCCTCGCAGGAGTGGGCGTACCAGTATGGCGGCGGCGCGGACTTGAACTTTGCCGCGGGCGACATCCACTACGACTACTTTGGCCTCGGCACAGTGGTCAGCGATATCCAGCCGTACGACCAGGACGCGCACCCGTTGAATGCCACCGACCACCCCATCGTGAAAGACATCAAGGACTTTTGCGCGGACAGCCTGCAGCTTTACTACGACTCGGCCTACGAGCTGGGCTTCTCCAACTGGAACGACGCCATCACGGCGACCAACCCTGCGGCGGCGGTGCTGTTTGCCGACTCGGCCGATGCTAACAACGTCATGGGTCTGTACAACTTCTACAACGACGTGCACACTGTGTTCTTGACCTTTGACCAGTTGGCGTTGAACACGGGTCAGGCGAAGTACCACTGGATTCCCTACGACGTGTCCAACCCGCTGATTGAAGCGTTGAAGTACTTTGGCGCGCCGAGCGCGGTGAGGACCGGCGAGACGGTTCCGGTGGAGTACGCGCTGCACCAGAACTACCCGAACCCGTTCAACCCGACGACCACGGTCAAGTTCGCGGTTGCCAAGCCGGGTAACGTGACGATTGCCGTGTACAACATGCTGGGCCAGAAGGTGGCCACGCTGGTGAACGGCTACTACCAGCCGGGCACCTATGCAGCCACTTGGGACGCGTCCACCATGGCCAGCGGCGTCTACTTCTACAAGATCACGGCGGGTGAGTTTACTGCCGTCAAGAAGATGACGCTGGTGCGGTAATTCGTCGCCGGTAGGAGCGGTAAGCGGAGCCGCTGCGGCCGACAGGTCGCGGCGGCTCTTTTTTTGCGCAGCAGGTGGCGGCGGCAGCGGATTTTGCTTGCGAAAGTCCGCTATGTTGCTATATTTGCAGCAGAGACAAGTGGCAACAAGGAGCGACCACCATGCCCACCAGGATCACCCCATTAGATATCCAGGCGCTCTCCGACCCGAAGGAGTATGAGCAGGGCATGAAGTACTTCTTAGGGGGGAGAGTGAAGGGGCGTCTGAGGACGGACACGGGGCTCTTGGCCACCGTCAAGGCTGACGGACTGTGCCGCGTGGAGGTGGTGGTGGAAGGGGAGCAAGTCTTTGGCCGCTGCACCTGTTCGCCGGTCAGCGGCAGCCTGTGCCGCCATCAGGTGGCTGCCGCCTTGGCCTTTGTGGATTCGCCCCAGAGCTTCCTCTCCCTGCAGGAGTTGCGCAAGCTGTTGCGCAAGGAGGAGAAAGCCGCCTTGGTGGAGACCATAGCGAACATCGCCTTGGTGGTGCCGGAGGTGGCGGGCTTTTTCGGAGAGGGCGACGAAGCAGAGAGGCTGGAGCGTTGGATTGCCGACCTCTTTGATTTGCCGGCCGGCGGCGGATGGTCGGTGCAGCAGCTGATAGTGCCGGCGCAACTCATCCTACAGCGGGCGCAGATGTTACGGGCCGCCGGCAAGTGGGAGCAGGCGCGGCGCATCTGTTTTGCGCTCCTGGATGCCGCTTT
>JACIZP010000303.1 GCA_014359355.1 Calditrichota bacterium
TTTGGGGTCAGCCCCACCCCCCTCCCGGGTGTTTGTTGTATGGGGTTTTTGGTGGGGCCGCCCGCCGGCCCCCCCCGACGGGGTGCGCGTTTGGAAAGGGCCCAATGGTTGCAGGGGCACGTTGCGACGTGCCCGCACCGTGCCACGGCCCCATGTGTGCCGACGCCGGGGGTTTGGCCATGTCAGGCAATCGCCAAATCCGTTGCCGTCGCAGCATTCGCCTGCCGGGGTATGATTACGCGCAGCCGGGGGCGTATTTCGTCACCATCTGCACCCACGATCGCGTGTGCCTATTCGGGCAGGTGGTGGGTGGCGAGATGCGGTTGAACGCGTTGGGGGAGATTGTGCGGGAGGAATGGTTTCGGTCTGCCCGGATCCGTCAGGAAATCCGATTGCCCCCGGATGGATTTGTGGTGATGCCCAACCACATCCACGGGGTTGTGTTGATTCCGGATGATGTAGGGGCGCACGGCCGTGCGCCCCTACGGGGTGCGTGTTTGGAAAGGGCCCAATGGTTGTAGGGGCACGTTGCAACGTGCCCCTACGCCGGTGGTGGAACAATTCGGCAGACCGACATCCGATTCGATTCCGACGATTGTGCGATTGTTCAAATCCGCGACGACGCGGCGCATCAACGCATGGCGCGGCACGCCGGGTGCGGCGGTATGGCAACGGAATTATTGGGAACATGTCATCCGGAATGACGCATCGTTGCGCCGGATTTGTGATTACATCCAGACCAATCCCCTGCGTTGGCACCTGGATCGCGAAAACCCGCACCGCGAGGGGACCGAGGACGAACGTGCGCTCTTGTTGTGACGTCGGCCAGGCATTGACAGACCCGGTGCGGGGTGCAGGGGGGTGATGGCGGAGGATTGGTGGCGGTCGCCACAGATACGCCCGTGGACCCGATGGGCCCCGGACGGATTCGTGGTTATGGTCAACCGTATCCACGGCGTTGTGTGCATTGCGGATGGTGTCGGGGCGCACCCCCGTGCGCCCCTACATCTACGCCCAACCACCACGGGATTGCGTAGATCGTGGATGGTGCCGGGGCGCACGACCGTACGCCCCGACACGCCGTGCGGCTAGCGAATCAGCACCAGCTTTCTGGTCGCCTCCTGTCCGTTGGCCCGAAGCCTGTACACATACACGCCGCTGGCCACACCCCGCCCCTCGGCGTCGGTGCCCTGCCAAACTACGTGGTGTGCACCAGGCCCCATGGGCTTGTCGACGAGTTTGGCAACGCACTGGCCGCGCAAATTGTAGATGGCCAATTGCACATGCCCTGGCTGGGCCAGCTCAAAGGCTATGACCGTGGATGGATTTGCCGGGTTCGGAAAATTCTGTGTCAGCCTGCATGTCTTGGGCTGGGCAGTACCTTTCACACGCTCCACAGGAGTCTGTCCCTCGAAGCGTATGATGTACAGACCGTCATTCCCGTCGGCTACATAGGCCAAGCTATCCCTGACGACGACACGACGGGCATCCTCGCCGGTGTCGTAATACCCGACCTCAACGGGATTGGTCGGATCGGTGACATCCAGCACGACGAGCCCATCTGACCGACAGGCGAGATAAGCTACATTGCCTTCTATCGCCACCCCCAATACGTTCCGACCCCTGCCAAACACCCCTACCTCGGCGGGATGCCGTGGGTCTGTCATCTCCAACACCCGCAGGCCTTGGGAGCATGCTGCATAGGCGTAGCTCCCTTCCACCGCCACGTCCCATGCCCTTCCCCCGGACTTGTACGACCCCACTTTTACCGGTGCGGTTGAATCAGACACATCGACTACCACCAGGCAGGAATCATAGGTTGCCACCAAGGCATAGCTCCCATAGAGGGCCACCGCCTGAGCATAGGCTGCGAGGTTCAGGGAGCCGATCTGCGCAGGTGCGGTCGGGATGGAGACGTCGGCGATGCGCAGTCCGGCCCAAGTATCGGCGACGTACGCCAGCGAACCCCGTATGGCTGCTTCCCAGGTGCAGCTCTGCGACGGGAAGGTGCCTTCGAGAACGGGGTTGGCGAGGTCGGTGACGTTGATGATGCGCAGCCCTCCGGTCTGGTCCGCAACGTATACGCAGTTATCATGGTAGGTGATGCCCGAAGCGGAATTGGGGCTGTACCAGATGCCCAGAAAACGAGGGTACGCAGGATTTGAAACATCGAGCGTCCGCATCCCATGCTGACCCATGGCGATGTAGGCCGTCTGGTGGTCCAGCGCCACGTCCCAGGTAAAGTCCCCGGAACCCATCGCTTTGACCAGGCTGGGATTCCGCGGATCTGAAAAGTCAACCACGCGGAGGCCATTCCAGCTTGTGGCCACATAGGCGTACTGACCGACACTCACCCTTCGCGCAAACCCTCCTGTCTCAAATCCTCCAGCTTGTTCAGGCGCGTGGGGGTCAGATACGTTCACGATTCGCAGCCCTTTGTAGCCACAGGCCAGGAGTGCCAAGGTGTCTTTGACCGCGACGCCATATACGGTGCTTACGGCGTTCCAAAAACCTACCTCGGCGGCATGGGCCGGATCAGAGATGTCGATGATGCGCAGTCCTTGAGAGACGTCGGCTACATAGGCAAGATTGCCCTGTACGGCCACATCTTGAGTCTCAGTGCCGGTGGCCACGGAGCATACTTCCCCCGGCGACAGCGGGTTTGACACGTCGAGAATGCGGAGGCCGCCGGCATAGTCGGCGACGAATACATGGCTGTTGCGCACAGTTACGCTTGTGGCGCTGCCTCCTGTGTCGAAGAAACCGACTTCAGACGGCATTTGGGGGTTGGAGACATCGATGACGCGCACACCATCTCCCTCTGCCGCAACGTAAGCGAATCCTCCTTGGACTACCACATCAACAGCCCGCCCTGGTGTGCGACAGCCTCCGATGTCCTTTGGTCCTCCGTCAGCGTTCATGTCGAGAATGCGCAAGCCGGCAAAGCCGACGGCCACGTAGGCGTACCGGCCCACCACGTCTATGCTTCTGGGTTGGCAAGGCATAGTTGTTTGTGACAATGTCAAAACGTCAGGGGATGTCGCAAAGTCGGCGACCTCCAGGATGCCCCCGCGCGAAAAGTAGACGGTGTCATTGTGCGCACACACCGACACGCAGGCACCCTCCGCGTGGCGGCCAACGAGGGTCATGTTAAGGCTGGTCTGCGGCTGCAGCAGCGAAGGGACAGCCAAGGCCAGAAAGCAGGCCACCAGGGCCGCCGTTTTCTTTCTCTCCGTTTTCATCATGTCCTCCTTTCTTAGTTTCTGGGACGAATAAAGATCGCTTTGCGGCTGTCACGCCATGTGCCGGATGCCATTCGGCAAACGTAAATACCGGAAGGCACGTCCATGCCTTGCGCGTCTCTCCCGTCCCAGAAAATCGTGTGTTCACCGGGAACAACCGCCTCGTTCAGCAGGACCCGGATGCGCTGTCCCACAAGGTTATAGATTTCCAGCCGCACCTGGGTTGTCTGTGCTGCCCTGAAGCTGATCGTTGTCCCAGAGCTTGTGGGGTTGGGGAAGACCTGCACGAGGCGAAAGTCCATGTCCCGCACCCCAGCTTCCTGCACGTCTGAGGTGGCGCTGACGTGGAAGACGTGGATCAGGCTCCTTTCGTCCTCGTCGGCCATCCGTTCCACAATATAGAGCAGTCGGCGCTCCCGGTCGAATGCCACGGCGCCTAAGGAACGGTTCTTGTAACGCGGGTAGTCGAAGCCTGGATCGAACAGATACTGGTCGATGTCCATCGAGTCATAGGGCTGTGGTTCCCAGGTCTGCATGGAGCCGGCAGCCACCAAAACCAAGTCGTTCGGATCAAAGAAGATGATTCTG
The DNA here is from genome assembly GCA_014359355.1 of Calditrichota bacterium. NCBI lineage: Bacteria > Pseudomonadati > Calditrichota > Calditrichota bacterium. The sequence continues at coordinate 3,831 of JACIZP010000303.1, forward strand.
GCGCGGATGCCTTCTGACCACCATCCCCGTTGGTCGTGGGGGAATGGTGGCGTCGGTGGGTAGGGGGGATCGTCTGGGTAGACCGTGCCATCCGAATACCCGTACCACGAACGGCCTATTGCTTTGGTGCCGACAAAGATGAGGGCGGAAGCATTTCCTGCAGTGAGCCAGGCACCTCCGGACCAATAGTCCGCAGGGCTGAAGCCCTTCATTGCCCGGTCCTCGGAGGTCACGATCTCGGGTATGCCGGGCACGTTTTCCCCGTAGAGCAGGAGGGGGGTGATGGCGGTGAGTGTGGTGTTAGGCGCAGGCGGGTTTCCATCGTTCCATGGTCCGTAGGCGAAGAGGGCGGGCCCCATACCGCTCCAGTGTCCATCCCGGAATCTGCCGGTAGCGAGCCGTTGGCCAGGGGTGTGCTGTGCCGCCCATTCGGCCGGGATTTCGAACAGGTAGTCGTTGCTCACATAGTTGGTGAAATCGCCGAAGAACCACGGGCCGGCCGGCTGGGGATTGGCCAGGTTCAGCTCGCACCATCCATGCGAGGGAGCGCGCTCAAACTGGAAGTGTTGCCCCCAGCAAAAGTGCAGCTTTCCCGTGGTTTGTGCCCCTTGCGGGGGTAGGTACTCGATGTCGCTGTAGGCGATCTCCAAAGAGCCGAACATGCCACGGGTAATATCCGCAAATCCCTGGAGGGTTGTGGCAGTGTTCAGGTCGGAGAGGCGCTTGGTGGGCGAAATCACAGGCACGGGGATGCTGACTTCCGAGACCAGCTGGTCTTGGTCGTGCCCGATAATGAACAGCGAGCCGGGGTAGCCATCGGCTGGCCCGCTCGGATCACCCTGCGGATAGTAGGTCATCCCGCAGCCACTATAGCTCCAGTTTGAGGCGCCCGAGACTGAAGGCAGCCTGAAGGCCCCGCGGTAGGTCAGGTCTGCAGGGTGCAGACGCTGGGCGTCAACCTGTGTGACCACGAACAAGGTGGCACATATGCCGAAAAGCAGCCCGTTCTTCATGCTCTCCTCCAGCGCTTAGAGTTTACGGAATTCTCACGTCATGCTTGCCCAGAGCAGTCCGTGCATCTTTCGATGCGGTCCCCAGGCGCAGAGGCTGCCAGCGCAGCTACACTTCGCCACTTGTGGAGTGATTGTCACCTCGGTCCGTGGCAGCCATCACCTCCTTTCCTTTTCTCCTGACAATCGGCTCACCCTTTGCTCTGGCACGACAGGGGTTTGCATGGAGTCCTCTGCCTCTTGTCACACACCTGGGGGCCCCCGCCAGGTGTGGCCCTACACTCGCGGAACCGACCCCCAGCAAACTATGTGGGAAGTGGGGTTGCTCATCTCACCAGCACAATCTTGTGGGTTGCGTTAAGCCTGCCGGCAGTCATTTGCACTACGTAGACGCCGCTTCCTGCGGTTGTGCCGTCATCTGACCTTCCCTCCCACGAGGCAATGTGGTGGCCAGCCACCTGCTGAGCGTCCACCAGTGTCTTGAGCCGTTTGCCTTGCAGGTTGTACACGGAGATCCGAACCCTTGTCGCGTAGGGCAGGGCATAGCTCACTTGCGTCTCCGGATTGAACGGATTGGGGAAATTCGGTCCGAGGCGGAAGGCTGCGGGGTGCCCAGATTCTCCACCTGTCGATCCACGGCAGTGATGGGGATCTTCCCGGCATCGTAAACGATCTCCCCGCCGACGATGGTCATTTCTGCTGCCAAGTCGTTTGTCTGCTCTCCGGTCATGGTGGAGAGGTCATGCGACCAGACCACCAAGTCTGCGTACTTGCCTGGCTCCAGGGAGCCGGTGGAATCTTCGGAGAAGCTGGCATAAGCCGAGCCCATGGTGTGCACGCGCAGCGCCTCCGGTCCAGTCAAGCGTTCGGTTTGGCTCAGGGGTGTGCCGGCGCTCGTGCGTCGCAGCACCGCGCCCTTCAATGCCCACTTCGGTTGCTGGTAGGGCGAGGCCGGCACGTCGCAGCCGAAGGCGAGGGGAACGCCCATGGTGACCATAGTCCTGAACGGGAGCATGCGGCTCATGGTCGCTTGGTCTGTGGCTTGCACCTAGCCGTCTCCGTACCAGGTGATCCATTGCGGCTGTGTGGAGAGAATGATCCCCGCGTTCCGCATGCGCTGCAGCGCGGTGGGGGTCGGAAAGAGGCCGTGCTCGATCCGATGGCGCGGGTTGGGTCGTGGGTTGGCCTGCATGGCCTGTTCAAAGCCGGTGATGGTCATGTCGATGCCTTCATCGCCCAGCACGTGAACCGCCACCTGCAGGCCGGTATTGTGCAAGGTGCTGACCATGCGGTTGAGCTCATCTTGGGGATGGTAGGGGTAAAAGTTGGTGGCAGCGCAGAGGCCTTTGTCGTAAGACAAGGTGGTGCGGGCCGCGACCCCTCTATCCTTGGCCAGCTTCCAACCGCCGAACTTGAAGCGCCCCGACTGGATGCGCTGGAACCTCCTGACCAGCGTGTCGGCTTCTTGCTCATAGTCGATGTAGAGCAGGGCGTAGACCCGCGCCTTGAGCCGGCCCGCGTCGGCAAAATGCTTGTAGGCCATGATGTCTTTCACGCTGCCGACGATGACGTCCTGAACCGAGGTGTAGCCGGCCTGAAAGCAGAGCTGTTGCCCGAGTTCTATGTCTTCGAACTTTTGGCCCTCGCTGCGGTCACCATAGCCAGGAGCATGTTTGGCGACCAGGTTTTCTGCCGGATAGTGGGACAAGATACCCGTCGGTTGTCCAGACTCATCTCTCATGATGCGGGCGCCTGGCGGGTTGGGTGTGGAGCTATCGATGCCGGCAATCTGCAAGGCCAAGGAATTGACCACGGCGTATTGACCGCTACAATGGCGCAGATAGGCCGGGTTGTTCGGCGCCACGGAATCGATGTTCCAACGGTCGATGGTTTCAAAGGCCTGGAGAGTAAAGCCTTGATTGGCTGAGATCCAGTCGCCGGGGTTCAGTTGGCGCGCGTAATCGCCTACCACACGCAGCAGGTCGGCTTTGGAAGTGACCACCGGGTGACGGATATTCAGAAAGGCTGGCCAGAACTGCGCCCCGTAGTACATGAGATGGTGGTGCGAATCGATAAGGCCAGGAGTGACCGTCTTTCCGTTCATGTCGACCTTCAGGCACCCGGGTCTCAAGAGCTGGAGAATTTCCGCATCGCTGCCAACGGCAAGAATCTTGTCACCCTTGATCGCTACGGCCTGGAAAATGTGGTCCTGGGCATCCACCGTGATGACTTTGCCGTGGTAGAGGATGAGGTCGGCCTTGTCCTGGGCCATCAGCGGCCAGAAGGCGGCACATGCGACCAACCCCGCAAGGACAAGTTCTCTCTTTTTCATGTTTTGCTCCCTGGGGGGACTTGTCTCCCTCGCCGAGCGTTCACGCCTGCTGCTCGGAGCAAGTCCACAATTGTGAGGACCGAAGGAGCGAAGCTGCGGCTTTCGCAAGCCTGCGGCGGACTCCTAAGGCCGCGCTCCCACGGACACCCATTTGCCCGTTAGGCGGTCCTCCGGTTTACCAGGGGCTGAAAGTTCGAAGCTCTTGGTGAAAATGTGGTTTTTCGGCTATCTCGTCAAGCTCGAAGGATGGCAGGTGGGGAAGGGAGAGGTCGTCCTCACCGGTCGTAGCCCAGGCGAAAAGGGCGCAACCCCTCTCCCGTCAGCAAGCGAGCCACAGTGCACGTCCGATGGAGGGCTGCGAGTGACCAATCCATGGAGAGGCCTCGGGCTTTTCCGAGTAGCATGACCTGCCGCGGTATTTCACGTCTCGCCCAAGCGAGCGGGTGAGCGACATTCATTTTTTTCGAATTTACGTTTTGACATGGACAAAGTCAAGAACAATTTTCGACCTTTTTTCTGCAGCCGCCAGCAATTTCACGCGCGGGACTCGAGACAGGCTTGCTCGCTTTCTCCAGAAGGAAAGGGCAGGCACAAGGCCACTGGCTGCTACCCTGGCGGGGCACCGACCTAGGCGAGGACCTGCCATCGGTTCGTGAGAGAGCTGTCTGCACGCGGAGTCAACCAGGCAGGACTTCTCCGGCGCACCGGCAGCCGACGTCTGTCCCAGTGGCCCCAACCTCCGCCGCAGGAGATGTGTGATTCGAGGGACCATCTGCGCGGCACGGGTCCTCTCCGTCCAAAGTGGTCGGCGAGGCAACAAGACAGGCGGCCTGATGTGTAGCGCGCCGGCCCTGAGGTCGGGCGGCAGGCGGGCAAAGGGGCAAGGCTTGTTCGCTGGCTTGCGTTCTTAGAAGAGCGTCCGGTAGTAGGCGGGGCGAGGACGTCCTGGGGAGAGGAGCTGCTGTCGGCTTTGCTCCTGCTGCACATACGAAGCTGCGCCCCAAATCTTGACGGTGCGCTTCCCGTCCGACTCCTGCCCACAGGTGATGATACGCGGGCCCATGGTGAGGCAGCAGGTGGTCCCTGCTGCGTGCCCGCTGACCCAGGCGACCGAAGAAAAACCAGGTCGCAGATCCACCACACCCAGGGTCCCTTCACGGCCAGCCGGTAGTGTGCCGATGAAAAGGCGGCCGTCCGGGTACGTGGTGAGGCAGGCGGCCTTGCCTTTGCCCACACGGTAGAGCTCCCCGTCACCGGAGTCGTGGTCAACAAGGGCAATGGCAAGTTCCGTGTCCTCCTTGAGAGGATCACGGACAAGCGCCACGGCCAGGCGGCCGTCCGGGTAAGGCGCGATCTGCTCGGGGACGCCTGGCAAGTTGCTGATGGTCTGGAGCTCACCCCGCGCCAAGTCCCAGATGCGCACGGAGCCATCGTCGCTGGCCGCATAGATTCGGCCGCGGCGGTCGGCAGCGAGGTCAAGAAGACGGGCCCCAGGGCCTGGTAATTCCGCACCCAGGGACGCGTCAAGTTCCCACACCACCAGGCGTCCGTCCTTGTGACCGGTCACCAGCCTGCGCGGCGGCAAGGCTGCCACAAGACACGCCGGTGACCCGCAGCCTGGCAGCCGGCGATGGGTGCCCTCCTCGAAATTGCTCAGGTGAACGTGCCCTTCCTGGTCCACGGTGCACAGGTGCGCACCCAGCACGCGCAGGGCTTCCACCTTGCTTCGGTGAGCCCAGTGCGCGAAGAGCCGGTCGTTGAATCCGACCATGATCCCCACCCGGCCGTCTGCGGCGCCGAAGGCCACCTGGCCATGGGTGTAGAAGGCGATCTGGGTGATTTCCAGGCCCCGTGTGTCGAGGGTTTCCAGCAAGTATGGCTCCGTCGCCACATCAGGGTTGAGGAGCCTGCCAAAAGTGCTCTCTTGCGGCGGGAAAGTGTCAGAGGGAGCGCCTTGCCATGGCCTTGGCACGATTGCTACGCGTTCGGTGCAGACACTGGCCTTGAACGACTCGCGCCTCAGGGGGCTACTCCTTTCGACGAAGGGTCCGATGCTGATCTGTTCCCCCCAGGCGCGTACTTTTCGGGCAGCGAACACTTGCTGAATCTCTGGCATGGTGAGGCGAGAGGGGATGGAATTGTCCAAGTTGTAAATGAGCACCTCGCCTTCTCGATAGAAGCGCGTACCCTCGATGGGCGGATCCTCAACCAGACAGAGGTGGGAGGAGACGCTCTCCAGGTTTCCCTCCCGCTCCTCAAGATTCAGTCGCCTGGTCGAATGGGTGGTGCGAAAGCTGACAATCACATCCAGGAAGCCGCGCTCGTAGAACCTTTCGATGACGCGGTGGAAGTAGGCTGCGTCGCGCCATCCGTCCAGGATGATCAGCTTCTTGCCGGCGTGTTGTGCCATGAATTCGTCGAAATAGCGCTCGGGGTCGTCCTCCTCCGGAGCGATGGAGTCATCCTGGTAGTACTGCGGGTCCACGTGGGCGCGGAGCCAGGCCAAGCCGAGGATGCGGTTGAAGATTTTGTTTGCCGGTTTGTCGCGCATGAGGTAGAGGATATCGCTGGCGCGCACGTGCGCAAAGCCCTGCGCGATGGCCTGACAAAAGTAGGTTTTTCCGGTGCCCGAATCGCCTGCCACCGCCATGACCACAGGTTGCTTGACGGCCATGAGGTGAAAGAGGGTCTCGGACAGTTCGTATAGCCCGGTGCTGCAAGGCTTGAGGGCCAAGATCGGCATTGCGGCAAAGTCATGAAGGTAGAGGGTGTGCAGAAAATCCGGAAGTTCCAGGCTGCGCAGGGCAAAGGCCGCTTCTTCGACAACGCGGGGTTCTCGGGAGGCGAGCAACCGGAGGAGGGCAATGACCACCTCGGCGTCGATGCCCCCTTGCTTTTCCTTTTGCGCGCTCCCAATTTGTCCAAGTGACCAGGCCAGGGCAACGCGCAGCTCGCGGTCGGCGTACTCGGCAAAGGAGCTCAACAGCGGCAAGGCAGGGGAAGCATCGGAGCCCAACTTGCCGAGTGCCCAAATCGCCTCGGTCTTTTCCCGGTGAAGGGGCTGCTCGTAACTTTCGCCTGTTCCTTCGTGCTGGACAGTGACACAATCCGGGCCGCGCAGGATGTCCATGCAGAGCTGGCAAGCTGGTGGGTATCTGAGGTTCCCCAGGGCGAAGAGCGCGGCGCAACGCAGATTGGTGGAGCCGGGCGGCGTTCTCGCCAACAGCCGGTGCAAGGCCCCGGCACTGCGGCTATCGCGCAGCCGGCTGACGATGTTGACCGCCTCGAATTGCAGCCCGCTGGAGAGGGGTATCGTCGCAAGTTCAAGGATTTCCAGGCAGGGGCGCAGGAGGGCCTGCGGCGGCCCCAAGCCCATGCCGATGGACGGACCCAATTGCTCGCCAAAGAACGTCCACGGTTCTTGTGGGCGCGCGGCGGAGGTAACTGGCGTCAGCAGGTCGCCCAGCCGTTGTCGCAACTCCTCTTCGTGCACGAGGACGCGCACGACCTCTGCGGTCAGCGGGAATTCGTCGCTGGCGAGGCGCTTGCTCATGGTCGCCAGCCACTGCTCTGCTGCGGGTTCAGCAGACGCCGCCATGAGGGCGCTGAGCGCATCTTGGTGCCGCTGCCGAGAGAATGCGCAGGCTTGGTTCCCCCGCACGTCCCATGGCGGCACATAACGGGTGGCCAAGTGCTCCAGCACCGCCAGCTCCAACAAGCGGACGCACACCTCGACGATCGCTTGTACCGGGGCGAAAGTGTCACTGCCGCCAGCGAGGCGTTCAAACAGACGACGGGTTCTTTCCCAGTTCTGGCGTTGTGCAGAGAAGAGGGCCAGGAGCTGAAGAATCTGTTCCGATCCTTGCGCGGCAAGGTGCAGCTGGTAGAGGCGATGCCAAAACTCGTTGGCAATGCGTTCCTGCAGGGTACGAGGCGGGCCTATCCATGCGCCCTGCGGGCTGCGATAGACGAGTTCCCAGGGCTCGTAGGTAGCCAGCACCTGCGCCAAGGATTCGTTCAGGCCTTTTGTGTCCTGAAGCGGCATGTCAGGAGCGAACCAGGTTCCTGAGGTCCTCCTCTAACCGGCTTGGTTGCAGGAGGACCAGCCACCCTTCGCCGTAGGGGTCGCGCGCAGTTATCTGTGGGTCTTCTTTCACCTTATCGTTTATGGCCACCACGGTGCCGCTCACTGGCGTCCACAGCCGGTAGACGTTGCGGTCAAAACCGGACACGCGGGCAATCACGTCGCCCTGGTTGACCACGGTCCCCACTTCCGGCAGCTGCATGGAGACGACCCTCTTGACGCTCATCTGAAAGATGTGGTGCATCCCTACCTGTACGGTGCCATCCGGCATGGGCCGTGCCCAGGAGTGCTCAGGGATGGCGTGCAGGCCTGGGGGCATGACCACTAACTTCTCGTCCGGAGGAGCCTCGCGGGCCGGGCGCAGCACGCGCATGCGCTCCTCCGCGCGCGCCACCAGGCTGCGGAGCTCCGAGGGGGTAAAAGGCTTAGGGATGTAGTCAAACGCCCCCATTTTGATCGCCTGCACTGCGCTCTTGATGGAGGGGTAGCCGGTGACCATGATCACCGCCACGTCTGGCCGCCTCTCTTTGAGTGCCTTGAGCAGGTCCATGCCACTGAGGCCGGGCATCATCAGGTCTGCGACGATGACGTCGTACGGGGCGGCCAGGTCTTTGCTCAGAGCTTCCTCCCCGCTCAAGGCGGTGTCTACCTCGCGATCTTGGTCGGCGATGGCCGCGGCCATGCTCTTGCAGACCGGGACCTCGTCGTCGACCACCAGTACTCTTGATCGAGCGCTCATGATCGTCCTCCTTGGTGAGCTGAATCTGACCCCTCTATGGGAAGTCGCACGGTGACCATCGTGCCGCTCTCCACTTCGCTGTCCACAGTGATGGTCCCGCCGTGCGCCTGGACAATGCCATAACTGACCGATAGCCCAAGTCCTGTGCCCTTACCCTGTTTGGTGGTGAAGAAGGGATCGAAAATCTTGCCCAAGATGTCGCGTGGGATGCCGCACCCCGTATCGGCAAAGATGACCTCGACGGCCTCATGCCCATGCAGGCGGGAAATGACAGTGAGTGTGCCGCCATCCGGCATGGCCTCGATGGCATTGATGACGAGATTGGTGAAGACCTGGGTCATCTTCTGCCGGTCAAGCAGCAGCCGCGGTAGGTCAGAAGCGAGAGAAGTGCGCACCTTGACCTTGGCCATGAGAATCTGGCTCTCGCAGAGTTGCAAGGTGCGGTTAACCACCTCATTGACGTCGGTAGGCTCGCGCTGCGGAGGCTGCTGACGAGAGAACTCCAAGAGCCCGCGTACGATGGCGCTGCAGCGGGAGGTTTCATCGATGATGAGCTTCAGTGCCTCGCTCACCCGCTCGTCCCCAGCAAACTGTTCTGCCAAGAGGTGGCTGTTGAGCATGATCGAGGTAAGGGGATTGTTGATTTCATGCGCGACGCCAGCAGCCAGTTTCCCCAGGGAGCTGAGCTTTTCCGACTGCACGAGCTGTTCTTGTGCCTGTTGCAACTCCTTGGTGCGTTCTGCAACTTTACGCTCGAGCTCCTCGGTGAGGGTACGATAGCTTTGGGTCAATTGCTCCAGCTGGCTAATCATCTGGTTGAAGGAGTGGGCAAGACGGCCCAATTCGTCCTCCCTGGAGACTGACACCCGCTGGGAGAGGTCGCCCTGGCCGACTTTCTGCATCGCGGCAAGGAGCTTGTCGATGGGTTTGATGGAGGAGGTGGTGGAAACGTAGGTAACGGCCGCGAGGAGGAGGATGCTGGCCAAAGCGGCTCCGAGGAAGCTGACCATCACCTTGCGGCGCAGGTCGCGATAGGGGGCCTCCAGCATGCCCACGTAGAGCATGCCGATGATATCCCCCTTGAGATTGCGAATCGGCTCGTAGGCGGTGATGTACCAGTCGTGCACCACGAAGGCGCGGCTGGTCCAGGGAAGCCCTTTGCCGACCACGTGCTGGTAAACCTCCTCGGAGGCACGGGTGCCTATGGCCCGCCTGCCATCCGGGAAGGTGACATTGGTGGCGATGCGCAGGTCGTCCTGAAAGATGGTGGCGGTGCCGATGTCTTTGCCCTTGTAGAGCTCCCCCTGGTAGACGGTGTTCTTGATGCGGTCGACAATCTCGAAATTGCGGTTCAGCAAGACGCCCCCGTAAAGCACACCCAGAAGTGCGCCATCTTCGCCAAGGACTGGAGCGGCCGCTTTGATCATCATGCCGGCAGTCTCCTCGTTCTCTGTCCGGGCGCGGGCGCGCGGCGTGGGAAGGAGCTGCATTCTGGCCCGCTCGGCCAGCTCTGGGCTCTCCAGGAGCACCTGGGCACGTGGCACCAACTCCGTTGACCAGCAGTGGCGGTGGGAAACGAGCACAGCGGCGACAAGCGGGTCGTCTGCCTGCGAATCTCCGGCCTGGACAGGATTGGCCGCCCTGAACAGCACTCGGCCACGGGCATCTGTGACGGTGAGGATGTCGAGCCCCTCGCGGTGGCAGGTGCGGATGATTTCTTCTTGCAGGCGGCGCACGTCTCCGGCGCGCAGCGCCTCCTGGATGAAAAAGCGCGATGCCGTCAGGCGCACTACATCGGTGATATCGCCCGCCTTTTCTTCGTACAGCGCGCGCGCCGCGTTGAGGTCGGTACGCACCTTGTCCTGCGCCTGGCTCACCAGCCGGTCACCGATGAGGCGAAGTCCGAGCCAGGTCACCACGATGCCCGAGGCCACGACAACCGCGACCGACGAAACAAGGAGCTTTGCGCGAAGAGTGAGCCTCATGCGGCCCCCTGCGATCTTTGTGCCCGCGCTTCCTCACGTGGGTTGCGCGAGCACGGTTTGGCTATGGTTGCGCTCGCCTTTGCTCTCCGGCTCAGAGTTCAGCGCGCACGGCTTCCATCAACCGGGGCAGAGCGGCACGCACCGGCGGCGACATCTCCATGCCGGGAGCCACAGTCGCCGGTTCCACTCCCAGCAAGACCACCTCGACTCTGGCCAGAGCAGGTTCGCCAACCCGAAGCAATCTGAGCGACGACAGCAGGCTCACCTGGTGGGCGAAACGCAGCCCGGCATTTGCCCGCTCCAGCTCCTCATAGGTGAGGCGATGGATTGTCCCGGGCTCGCTTCCGGCGCGCACCGCGTCGATGATGACCACTTTGCCTGCACCTTCCAGCTGGGTGGCGACTGCCATGAAGTTGGTGCCACATTCCACGACCCGCACGTGCCTAGGCAGACGCGCCGCCTGCAGCAGATTGGCCATGTGCACGCCGACGCCTTCGTCGGCCAAGAGCACGTTGCCCACGCCGACCACCAGGGTATGTGGCTGATGATCACCCATTACCCAGATCCACCAGGTGCACCGAGCACGACAAGCAGGGGTCATAGGCCCTGGCGACCATTTCCAGCTTGTGTGCCAACACCTCCTTCGGCTCGCTGGCCAACCGTTCTACCGCCACGCGCATGTCTTTTTCGATGTTGGCGGCGTTCTGCGAGGTTGGCGCGATGACATCTGCAGAGGTTAGCCGTCCCTTGTCGTCGAAGGAGTAGCTGTGGTAGAGGATGCCACGGGGCGCCTCGGCAGCACCTGTGCCCTGGCCTGCTCTGAGTTCCACCGCTGCCGGCTTTTCCTGCTTGATGCCAGCCTGCAGGAGCTCGTCAATAAGCGCGATGGAGTGTTCCAGGGAATAAACCAGCTCCACCACTTGCGCGGTGTTGTTATGGAAAATGTTCTCGGTGAAGGAGGTCAACCCGAGACGCTCGGCCGCCTCCTTTGCCTTTCCGGTGAGGGCTTTGCCGTTGACCATCAATCTGGCCAAGGCTCCCACCATAAACGGTTGCCCTTTGTACATGCTGTGCTTGGAGTGCGAGTGCTTGACCACGAACTCGTTGCACACCTTGCGGTAATCGTGGATAGGGAAGACCTCTCCGGTGGACAGACAAATCTGCTCGCCGACCAGCGAGAAGGAGCCGTCCGCTGGGCGAAGGGCAGCGTAGACCGTCGGCGATTCGGTGAAGCGCGGCGCCTCCAGAGTGGCCATGAAGTCAACAGCCTTCTGGGCCAGGTCCATGCCGACCACAAGCTTCGCCCGCAACTCGCGCAGCTCGGCGGCGCTTGGGACTTTGCCGAATCCTCCGACCACGGTATTCACCGGGTGCACGGCGCGTCCGCCGACCACTTCTTGCACCGTGTTGCCGATTTTTTTCAGCTCCAAACCCAACTTGACTTTGTCTGGGTGGTCGGCGGCCATGGCGATGGCGCCGCTGTAGCCCAAGTAGTCAGGGAGGGCAAGGCAAAACACGTGCAGCGCGTGGCTCTCGATGTTGCCGCCCTGCAAGAAGAGGTCGCGAAGCAGGGTGGTCTGCCGACTCACCTTCACCCCAAAAGCGTCCTCCACCGCCAACTGCGAAGTGATGGTGTGCACGCCCGAGCAGATGGAGCAGATGCGGGAGACGATTGCCGGCACCTCACTGTAGATGCGCCCCTTGAGCAATGCTTCGAAAAACCGTGTGCCTTCCAGGATGTCCATCTGCACCCTGGTGGCTTTGCCGTTCTTGATCTCAACGGTAATGCCGCCATGTCCTTCAATTCGACACAGATGATCGATGACGATAGACGTGCTCATTCGTTCTTCCCTCTCCCAAGTTCCGCTTGCAGTGCCTGCGCGGGAGCGGCAAAGGTGCGCAAGGCATTATGGATATCCACGAGTGTGAACCCTTTCTCCTCCAGGATCTTTACCTCAGAAGCCACATTCGCCTCGTCCACCGGGCCACGGCAGCCGCAGCAGGCTACCCCGTAGCTGGGACAGCGAGCGTTGCACCCGGCCTGGGTGAGCGGCCCCAGACAGAGCTGGCCGCGGGTGACGAGGAGGCATTCATTTTCGCGCATCTTGCACTCAGTGCAGACAGCATAGTTCGGCAGGAGGGGCAGGTCTCCATGCAGCAACATGGGGATGGCGCGGAGAAAATCCTCCTTTTCCATCGGGCAGCCGGAGATGGCATAGTCGACCTTGACAAAGGTACGCAGCGGCTGCGGTGGAATGGTCTCGAAGCAGTCGCCATTGCCGCCGTACACTGCCTTGCACAGTTCGTCGCGCGCGAGCTCGTTGTGCATGGCCGGAATGCCGCCCCAGGTGGCACATGTGCCAATGGCCACGAGCAACTTGGAGCGCTTGCGGATCTTCTTCAGCAGGTCAACCTCTTCAGGTTTGACCACCGAGCCTTCCACGAAGGCGATGTCCAACGGCCCTTCCTCGTCGTTGTCGGAAGTGGCTGTGTGAAAAACGCGTATGTCCACGGCACCAGCGATGTCCAGCAATTCATCCTCGCAGTTGAGAATGACAATCTGTTCGCCACTGCAGCCAGTGAGTCCGAAGATGCCAATCTTGGGTTTCACAATCATCGTCAGTTTCCTCCTCACACCACCTCTGGTAGGTTGATGACGTCCCAGTACGTGAAAATCGGCCCGTCCAGGCAGGTGTATTTGTAGCCGATGGCGCAGTGGCCGCACTTGCCGACGCCACACTTCATCTTGCGCTCCAAGGACATCAGGATGTGGTCTTTGGAAAAGTTACGCTCTAAGAGCTTCTGCAGAACGAACTTGTACATCACCGGCGGTCCACATACCGCAGCGATGGTGGTCTTGGGATCGAGCTCGACCTTGTCGAAGAGCTTAGGCACCACGCCGATGTGCGCGGGCCATCTGCCGGTGTCGTCACGGTCGACGGTGAGCAGGCAGGTGATGTCCGGCTGGTCCAGCAGGCCGAGGAGCTCGTATTTGAAGAGCATGTCGCCGGGCACGCGTGCGCCGTACATGAGGATGATGTCTTTGAACTTGCTGCGGTTGTCCATGGCATACCACAGCAGCGAGCGCAGTGGTGCCATGCCCAGGCCGCCTGCCACCAGCAAGAGGTTGTGCCCTTCCATCTCCTCGACTGGGTAGCCATTACCATACGGCCCCCTGATGCCGATGAGGGAATCGACCGGAAGTCTGAACAGTGCCTCGGTGACGCGTCCCACCTTGCGCACACAGAGTTCCAACACACCAGGCCTGGTCGGCGAGGAGGAGATGGAGATCGGCGCCTCGCCGGTGCCGAGCACGCTCAGTTCCACAAACTGGCCGGGCCGGTGTTTGAAGTTGCGCGCCACCTCTTCGTCCTCAAAGCGCAACTGGAACAGGCGATGGTCCGGTATCTGCGGCAGGATGCGCACGATCCGGGCCAAGTGCGGCTGATAAGGGTTGTCCTTCGGTACGTGGTCAGACATGGGTCTCGCTCCGCAGTTTGGTGATGAGTTCGATGATGTTGATGTCCGCCGGGCATGCCTCGATGCAGCGCCCGCAGCCAGTGCAGGCGGGTCGCCCGTACTCTGCTACAAAGCCGCGCTGCTTGTGGAAGAAGCGGTTCTTCACCCGAGAGGACCGCTCCTTGCGGAAGTTGTGCCCGCCGGCAACCAGCGCATAATCCTTGAAGAGGCAAGAATCCCAGCGGCGCTTGCGCGCCCCCTGTTGCGCATTCAGTTCCAAGATGTCAAGCACGTCGTAGCAATAACAGGTGGGGCAGACCATCGAGCATGCGCCGCAACTGAGGCACTTGTCGCCTGCGTCCTTCCATAGGTCACTCTCATATTCCAGGTCGAAAATCTCCGGCAGGCCCCAGGTTTCTACGTCCACAGCAAAGTGCTCCCGCCTGGCATTCGACCGCCGCTTGAACTCTTCCTTTGCCCGCTCGTCCACCTCGCCGAAAAGGTGGTGCGAGGCATTGACCATGTCGTCCCCAAGGCTGGTGCCCACCATGACCATGTACCGGTCGCCGATGTCGCTCAGGAACAGGTCAAAGCCATCCTCGGTGAAGTAGGTGCCCATAGAATTGCAGAAGCAGTGCTGGTCGGGAATGCAGTCCAGGCCAATTATCGCCACATGCTTGCGACGCTCGAAGTAGTAGGTATCTGTGTACTTGCCGCTGAAGACCAGGTCCAGGATCTTTATGCCGTGAATATCGCAGGGGTGAAGACCGAAGAGGACGTATCGCTTACCTTCCTCTTCGTTCACCGGGACGTACCCTTGCGGGGAGAAGGCAAACATCGTCTGTTCTGGCGGCATGAAGTACTTCTTAGGAGGCAGAATGGTACGCAGGCACCCGACTTGAATATCGGCCAGGTCTTCGACTTTGGCAAAGGCACAGCTCTTCTCGCCCCTTTTGAGTGGTGCGTGGAGTTCGCCGAAGGACCTGCTCGCCTCGAGAAAGGGAAGGAGATTGCTCTTGGACAAAGTGACGATCTTCATCGGTCCACCTTTCGTGCATGTGTGTCAGTTCTTCCTGAGGAGGTTTTCCACTCGTCGCAGCAGCTCATCCGCCTTAATCGGCTTCTCGGCAAAGTCGTCCGCTTCGAAGTATTCACCGTCGGTCTCTGGTGAAAAGGTGAACCCAGTTACCTGGTTCACTGAGGAGATGGCAAAGACCGGGATGGAACGCAAAGCCGGATCATGCTTGAGCTGGTAGCAGAGTTTGAACCCGTCGTTCATGCGGTCCATGATGATGTCCAGGATGATGAGATCGGGCTTGGACGCCGCGATCTTCTGCTCCGCCTCCGCCTTGGAGTGGGCGGTCTCCACGTCATAGTCTTTGCTCTCCAAGATACTCTTGGTGATCTCCACATAGTCGGGATCGTCATCAACTATCAAGATTTTCGCCCTCTGTGCCATGGACTAATTCTCCTTGTGCTTCGTTTGCGTGGTTCGCGCTATCTACGCTTTATGTCGTCTTGTACGCGGGCAGGTGAACTGCGAAGGTGCTGCCGCGGTCCACCTCACTTTCCACTTCGATGTAGCCGCGGTGGGACTCCACAATGCGCTTGGCGATGGCGAGTCCCAGACCTGTGCCACAAATCTTGCGGGTGTGCTCGTTCTTCACCCGATAGAACTCATCGAAGATCCTGCCCTGCTCTTCTGCCGGAATGCCGAAGCCGGTGTCCTTGACTTCCACCACCAGGTAGGAGTCCTGGCTGCTCGCCGACACGGTGACCTCGCCACCTGGCCGGTTGTACTTGATGGCGTTGCTCACCAGATTGGTGAACACCCGCATCAGGTCCTCGCGATCGCCTACCACTTTGGGCAGGCGCGACGCGGTGGAGAGCTTCAAGGAAATTCCCTTGGTGCTGGCCTCGCTGCCCATGAGTTCGACCACTTCCTTGAGGATCTTATCAACTTCGACCGGGGCCATCTCCTGGGCTACTTTGCCGGCTTCGATGGCGGAGAGGTCCAACAGGTCGCGGATGAGGCCGAGCAGGGCGGCCGCGCGGTCCCGGCAGCGTTCGATGATCTGCATTTGTCGCGCCGGGTCGTCCTTGACCATCCCGTCCAGAATCAAGTTGAGGTAGCCCTCGATGGCGCCGATGGGTGCCTTCAGTTCGTGAGCGACCATGCGCACAAAGTCAGACTTGCTCCTCTCGATGCGCTTCTGCTCTGAGATGTCCCGGAGGACCACCACAACGCCGAGGACCTCGCTCCTGTCGCTCAGAATGGGCGAGAGCGTGGCCGCCAGCACCCCATTGGGTTCATGTGCGCTGGGGAGTTCCTTTCTGGCCAGCACCGGATGGTTCCCATGGTGAGCTATGGCACCGATGATGAACTCCTCAAGCTCCTTGTTCTGGAGGAGCCCTTCGATGGGCTTCCCCAGGGCCTGCGCATCGTGCAGGCGGAGCATTTTCTGGGCGACGGGGTTGAGGAGCACCAACTGTCGCCTCTGGTTCACCACGAGAAGCCCCTCCCCCATGGACTGGATGATGCTGGCCGTGCGCGACCGCTCCGCCGCAAGCTCCAGCAGGTTGCGTTCCCGTTCCCTGCGCAGGCGGTCGGTCTCAAGGAGCAGGCGGCGCCTTTCCAGGCCGCGCAGGATGGCCGCGCGAAGCTCCTCCGGCCCAAACGGCTTGGGCAGGTAATCGAACGCGCCCTTCTTCACCGCCTCCACCGCCGATTCGATGGTCGCGTAGCCGGTGATGACGATGGTCACGATCTTCTTGTCGTGATGGTGGATGGCCTCCAGCAGCTCCATGCCGCCCATCTCAGGCATCAGCAGGTCCACCAACACCAGGTCCGGCGATTTTTCCTGCGCGAGGGCCAACCCGGCCCGGCCGTCTGCGGCGGTGAGCACCTCATAGTGCTCGTCGCTCAAAATGCGTTGGCAGCCGAGGCGAATGATCTCCTCATCGTCAACGACCAGTATGCGCGGCGTGCTCCTCATTGGTCTTCGCAATCCTTATGACTGCTTTTTCAAACCCATACCCTTGTAGGTATCCACCTTCTGCCAAGAGGTGCTGCGCGCCTTGGCGAGAAGCGATTCGACACGTTGCACGAGCTCATCGGGGCGGACCGGCTTCTCCACAAAGTCTTCGACCGGCAGAAAATCACCGTCGGTCTCCGGTGAGAAGCGGAACTCTGCCATCTGATTGATCTGAGTGACCATCAGCACGGGGATCTTTCGGTACCGCTCATCAGCGCGCAGGCGATAGGCGAGATGGAAACCCTCGGTGCCTTTGGGCATCATCACGTCCAGCATGATGAGGTCGGGTTGCCAGGTGCCCAGTGCCTGCCAGGCCTCTTCCGGGGTGTAGGCGGCAGCTGTCTGGAAGCCGTTTGCCTTCAGCACGGTCTTGTTAATTTCGACAAAGTCCGGATCGTCGTCCACGATGAGAATTCTTGCTTTGGGCGCCATGGGGTAAACCTCCGTTTTTGCAGCCTGTAGTTCGGCCGTTGCTCCCTGCAATGCCGAGAGCACGGCCACTTTCAAGTCTTCTATGCCAAAGCACTCCAGGTGGTAGTAGTAGACTCGCGCCTTGCGGATCTCCGCTTCCAACTCCCGGGTGTTGTGCGTGCTTTTGACAATGATTTTCGATTTTGGGTCCAGGCCGCGCAGGATGCTCACCGCGCGCTCAGGACGCATCCCTTCCACCTTGGCGTCCAGCACGATGACTTCGAACTTGTGCTCCTGCACGCGGCGGATGGCCTCGGCAATGTCGGCCTCTGCCTCGATGCAATACCCGTGCGCGTACACAAACTGCGTGAGCTCGCGAATGCAAGGGTCCTGCTGGTCGCCGACCACCAAGATGTTTGCCAGGCAATGAATGGGCGGCCTCAGTTCGGCCCTACCCGGCTGATATGTTCTGTCCGCTTCCATTCTACGCCCGTTCTTACAAGACCCGTGCCAGGAATCGGGCGCGTTGACGGCAAGGTCTGCTCGCGACGCAACTCATTGAATAACAAGGGTCGGAACGGTGGTCTCAGACGGGCAGTGATACCTTCGCACTGCGGGCGCAGCGGCGCAGTGGGGTATTTTTCCACATTTTCACGGGGGGCAGAACGCAATGGCCTTCAGGGGCCTCTAAGCGAGCCTGGTTCCCACCGAACATCGGCTGGAACCAAAGTGAAAGAATCTTCCACAGTGGGGTGTTTTTCCCCACCGCGCAGAAGGGAAAGGTGCGGATGGCGGGGGGCCTCTTGCGCCTGGAGAGTTTGCTCAGGAGCGGAGTTCCCACGGTTCGGGCCCGTTGAGGTGCTCGGTGAGGCGACCTGGGCAGGGAGGATAAACGGCGACTATGGGGTCTTGATCTGATAGCGCTTGATCTTCTCGTACAACGTCTTGCGGTCGATGCCCAGCAGTTGCGCGGCGCGGGAGCGATTCCAATCGGTGGCCTTGAGGGTGCGGGTGATGTGTTCTTTCTCGAGCTCTTCCAGCGTGCGGATCTGGAACTGGTCCGCAGGTGCGGCCTTCTCCTCGACGCGCAAATGAGCAGGGAGGCTGTCTGGCGTGATCTGGTCGCTGTCCTCGATGACCACGGCGCGCTCGATCACGTTCTCCAGCTCGCGCACGTTACCCGGCCAGTGGTAATTGCACAGCAGCTGCATAGCCGAAGGCGAGATGTCGTGGATGTCGCGCTTGCGTCGCTGGTTGTACTTCTGCAGGAAATGGCGCGCCAAGAGTGGAATATCTTCCTTGCGCTCGCGCAACGAAGGCAGGTAAATGGGGATGACACTCAGGCGGTAGTAGAGGTCCTCGCGGAACGTCCCTTCTTGTACGCAACGGCGGAGGTCGCGATTGGTGGCGGCGATAACGCGCACGTCCACCTTGATGGTGTGCGTGCCGCCCACGCGGCGGATCTCGCGCTCCTGAATGGCGCGGAGAATCTTGGCCTGCATGCTGAGCGAGATATTGCCGATTTCGTCGAACAGGAACGTGCCGCCGTTCGCTAACTCGAAGCTACCGTGCTTTGTCTCGATGGCACCAGTGAATGCTCCTTTGACGTGCCCGAAGAGCTCGCTTTCGAAGAGCGTTTCCACCAAGGAACCACAATCAACGGTGAGGAAGGGCTTGTCCCGTCGATGGCTATTGTAGTGGATGGCGCGCGCGATGAGCTCCTTGCCGGTGCCGCTTTCCCCGTAGATGAGCACCGTGGAGTCGGTGGGAGCGACCTTCTTGACGAGCCGAAACACCTCCCGCATGCGCGGGCTATCGCCAACGATGATGTCGGTGCGGCCGTCGAGCTCAATTTTCCACTCTTGCTCCGGGGGGCCGCTCAGCAGCTCCCGCTTCTTGAGGACCTTGGCAACCACTTGGCGCACTTCGCTGGGTGGGAAGGGCTTCGGTATGTAGTCGTAGGCGCCGAGGCGCATTGCTTCGACGGCAGTTTCCACTGTGGCATAGCCGGTGATCATCACCACGTCGGTGGCCGGAGCCTGGCGCTTGATCTCGCGCAACACCTCGAGACCATCTCGCCCCGGCATTTTCAAGTCCAGGAGGGCGATGTCGAAATGCTCGGTCTGTAGTGCCTGCAGCGCCTCCAGGCCGTCCGCGGCGGTGCGCACCCGGTAGCCTTCGCCGCGCAGCACTCGCTCGCACCCTTCGCGGATGCTCACGTCGTCGTCTGCAACCAAGATATTTACGCTACCGCTTCGCTCGCTCATCCGCTGCGTCCATCACCGGCAGTTTGATGTGAAAGGTCGT
>JACIZP010000304.1 GCA_014359355.1 Calditrichota bacterium
AGAACCAGGTGGCCAGGCCCACGAGGAGCGGCAGCGTGCTCTCACTGGCCTTCACCCGCGGGGCGAGCACCGAAACGGCGACTTCCACCAGGAGCGCAAGAAGCACCACGGCAAAGATCTGGCAGCCAAAGAACGGCACGTTCAGGAACTTGAAGAAAGCTGCGACTATTCCCGCACTAAGAATGGCACCCCGCTTGCTTTCCAGCACATGGAGCACTCCTACCAGCATCACCGCGAATGAAGGTAGCACTATGGCACGTGCGGCGGTACCGCTCCACGCAAGAGTGGCATCCATCAGCACCTCTGCCATGCCCCACAGACTTCCCACCATAACCGCCGCCACAAGCCAACCTCGCTTACTTACCATCCTTGCTCCTCCATTCGTTGGAAAATGTTGCCGTCATCGCATGAAATCCAGCATATCGGCAATGCCCAAGTCGCGCAGGGTCTCCACCCTGGGCACACCGTTCTCGTCCCAACCCATGAGTTTGTAGTAGTCAGCTCGGAGTCTGTCCAGCTCCACTACCTGCCCCTTTGCTCGCCCCGCCGGGAGCGGTTCCGCCACACACCTCTTGGGCAGGGTGTCGTCGTTGGCGGTAAAGCCCTCACGCAAGTTGTAAAGCCGCGCTAAGTTGACGATTCGCTCGCCCACTTGGTCGAGCTCGCGCGGGCTGGCGTAGGCCAGGCCGGTACAGGGATTGACCATCTGCCAGACTTCTTTGAGCGTGATGCCGAATTTGACGAAATAGCAAAGGATGAGGCAGTTGACCACGGCGCTGTCGGTCTGGTTCACTTTGAACAGAGCTGCCTTCCCTTCCGGCGTCAGAGGTTCGGCCCCGCCGAGGATTTCCACCAATGGGGAGCCTCTCAAGTGGCAGGCGCCCCGCTCGGAGATGGCGTAGCTTAGGCCGATCCCCTTGGCGGCACGGGGTAGATAGCCCGGCATCTCTAAGCCCTTGACGTGCATGGCGAAATCTTCGCTCCCAGGGAAGTGCTTGCTAATCTCGCGTACCCCTTTCTCTAACAGCTCTCCGATCCCTTCGCCTTTAGCAATCTTCTCTGTCAACTGTACCAGGGCCTCACCACTGCCCCACACGGCCTCGATCCCGTCCAGCTCCCCCTTGCCCACCATGCCCCGCTCGTAGAGTTCCATCACAAAACCGATGATGTTGCCGACGGTGATGGTATCGACGCCGTACATGTCGCACAGGTAGTTGGCGTAAATTATCGCCTCGTGGTCGGCAACGCCGCAGTTGCTGCCCAGGGCAAAAATCGTTTCATAGTCGGGTCCATCGATGGCAGTATCAAACTTTGGGGAGTAGGCGATCTTTGAGCAAGCGATGGGGCACCCTTCGCAGGCGATGTCCTTTTTCCAGTAATGCTTGCGCCACACTTCGCCTGCCAGCGCCTCCGCCTTGTCAAACTGCCCGTACTGGAAGTTACGGGTGGGCAAGGCGCCAGCGGCGTTCACCAAAAGGACGATATTCGGCGTGCCAAAGTCGACCATGCGTTTGACCTGGCTGCTCATGCGCAGCATGCGGTGGGCAATCCACACAGCCTCCTCGTACTCCTGGCGGTTAGCCACCTGCACCGAACCCGTCCCTCGGAGAGCTATCCCTTTGAGCTTCTTGGAGCCCATGACTGCACCGGTGCCTGCTCGCCCTGCGGTGCGCAGGCCGCAGAACACACCGGAAAGAGTGGCCAGGCGCTCGCCCGCGGGACCGATCACCGCCGTCTGCACGTCTTGGCCATAGCGCTCGCGCAGGGCATTGGCAGTCTCGGCGGTGTTCTTTCCCCAGAGGTCGGCCGCATCCACCAGTTCCACCGACTGGTCATCCAGAACGAGGGCCTTCGGTTGCTTGGCCGCACCCTTGATGACCACGGCGTCATAGCCCGCGTACTTGAGCGTCTGACCAAAGAAGCCGCCGCAGTAGGAGTCCATGTAAGTGCCTGTCTTGGGGCTCTTTGCCATCACGCAGAGCCGGCTTGACGTGGGGGCGATGGTCCCGGTCAACGGACCGGTGGCAAAAATGAGCAGGTTGTCGGGCCCGAGCGCGTCCACCTTAGGCGCCATGCGCGTGTAGAGCAGGTACGAGCCGAGCCCCTTGCCCCCTAAGTAGAGGCGGGCTATCTGTTCGTCCAACTCCTCTGTGGTGATCGCACCGGTGCTCAGATCGACGGTGAGGATCCTGTTGGCGTAGCCTCTATTCTGCATGGACATGTCGCGCTCTCCGCTTCCACTCGGTAAGGACGATGGCGCCACGCTTGCACCATTTCACGCACTCCGGATCGCCCTCACACAGGTCACAGACCACTGGGTAGCCATTCTCGGTGAAGATAAGATCAAAGGGGCAGGCCTCGACGCAGGCGCCACATTGCGTGCACAGGTTCCGCTCGAGAACGAGCCGCGAGTCAGGCCCGATGGTGAGCGCACCAGGCTGGCAGGCTTCCACACATTGGCCACACAGGGTGCAGACCACCGGACGGATCGGGCTGAGCTCGTCACCCAGCGGAGGAAACTGGATACGCAGCCGCGCGCGTGTCTGGCCGTACCCTGGGGTGTGCGCCCGGACGCAGGCAACCTCACAGAGCTGACAACCCACGCACTGAGTGGGCACTGGCTTGAGTCGCTGTCCCAAAGCGCGGCGCTCTCCCAAGATCTCGGCGATGGTCTTGCCGCCGTGCACCAAGGCGACAATGTCGGAGACCATCTTCTCGGGGTCCTTGGCCTTGGTGACGTTGCGGCCAAACACGGTGCCACTGGCGCCGGCGCGCAGTGCCTCGTCCACTAACTCCAAGGCATCGCGGGGGACATCGGATTTGGCACCGCCCAAGACCAGCACAGGCACACCCGCTTGATCCACCAACTGCTTGAATGACTTTACATCGCCGGTGTAGGGGATCTTCAGTGCGTCGGCGCCGATTTCCGCCGCGATGCGCCCCGAAGCGATGAGGATCTCGGCAATATTCACGCCGGTGACCATGCCGCCCACGGCCATAGGTTCGATGATCAACGGCAGGCCAACCTTGCGGCACTCCTTGGCAAAGTCGGCCGCCTGCTCGATGTTTATGGCCTCGAACTCATCTCCGTAACCGATGAAGTAGTAAATGGTGATGGCCGAAGCGCCCATAAGCAGGGCGTCGCGGGCGCGAGAGGTGGCCATCTTCTTGAAGTTGACCACCGGCAGCACGTTGCTCACGTTGGAGGCACCGAGGCGGGGCATGTTCATCCAGTCGGCGCGAATGAGCATTGCCGGCGAGTCCTTGCCGCGCAGGAGGTGACCGTGGCGCACTGCCGTGCCAAAGCTGATGAGAATGCCATCGGCGCCGCCGCGGACCACCAGCTCCAGGATGCGCCGCAACTCCATCACATTGGGGGTGACATCAGACATCCAGCCGTGGTCAGCGGCCACGCACACGGCTCGCCCGTCCCTCGGGTTGAACAGGCGATTCAGCCGCGCCGTCTTACCTGGGCAGCGCACCATCGTCAGGTCTCCTGTAATGCAAATGCTCGGCCAGCTTGGTCAATTGGCCGGCATAGTCGTCCTGGGCGATCACTTTTTCTCCAACGACGATGCCGCGAAGGCCGGTCTTGAGCAGTTCTTCCACCTGGCCCGCTTCTGGGATCTCATCCAGGCGGACCAATACCGGCACGGCGATCCAGTTGCCAATGGTGGCGCAAGTGGCCATCTCACATTGTGGGATTATCAACACATCCGCACCCAGCTCCTGCATGAACGACACGCCGAGTTTGATTGACTCCTCGAAGTTGCCAGGACCCACCTTGAAGCCAATCGGGCGAATGTCGACCACCAAGGGCAGAGCCAGGCGATAGCAGTCGCGTGCCAGCAGCGATAAGGATTCGATGTTCTTCGCCTCGGCTTCGTCGTCAAACCCCAGGAAGAGACTGGCGACTGCAGCGCTGGCCCCCAACGCCAACGCATCTTCAGCATCGGAGATGAATAGGTGTTTGAACTGCGCAGCCGGGAGGCAAAAGTCCGGCCCGCGGTAGACGTTGCTCCAATCCACCCGCACCAAGGGGCTTGCCCGTCTCCTACCGCCAAGCAACTCGGCATGATGCTCTGCCTGCCCTGGGTTCACAATAATCCCGTCCAGGATCTCGGTGACCTCGCGGAGGACCTCATCGATGTGGGTCAGGCCGGGGCTTGCTCCCACAGAAGCAGGCAGCGTGGTGTCCAACAGGAGCGCCCTTCCATCCGCTGCGCTGATGAAGTCACTGATACGGATCGTCTTGCCTATGTCGACTTCCATGCTTCCTCCGCGAGTCAGGGACATGGGAAATGCCAAACTTCAAGGACCGGCACACCTCAAAAGGGTACCGCACGCTCACCTGCTATTTGGCGGCCTGTTCCCGCTCTTTCTTGCTCAGCGTGCAAATCTTGAAGGGAACGTAGAGCGGGCAAAAACCGACAAAGCTGGTAAGCAGAAAAACCACCGCCACAATGCCCAGAATAATCGCCAGCGTGCCCGAGATGACGTTCAGGATGTACAGCAACGCGATGACCAGCGCCACCAGAATGCGCACCGTCCTGTCCACTGAACCCATGTTCTTCTTCATAATTTCCTCCGCTCTTTGGTTGGAAGGCTTTTCTACTATCAAAAGCACGTGGTGGCTACACCAGCTCGGCCTGTTTTCAGCACCCAGGTGAGCACCTGCCTTGTGCCTGGCGGAATTTACGAAATAGCGAAGCTCCAGTCAAGCGAATTTGGTGGCGAACACGGGGAGGTCAAACAGCACGTTGCACGGAGCTGGACCCGCAAGCTACGGTTCCAGCCTCCTGTGCGAGCGTCCCGACTTCGCGGTTGCACCGGAAGGCACCGAGCGCCAGGTGGCTCATTCCCCTCAGTCCGCGACGGTCTCAGAGGATGAGCTTAAGCAGCTCGAATGTACCGGCCGCCACCAATGCCGCGCCAGGCATGGTCAGAATCCAAGTGACGACAATGTGCAGAGCTACGCCCCAGCGGACTGCGGAAAGACGATGCGTGGCGCCCACGCCCATTATGGCGGTGGAGATGACGTGCGTGGTGCTGATCGGCGCTCCGAGCAGCGTCGCCACAAGTATTACCGCACCCGCGGAAAACTCGGCGCTGAACCCGTGCACGGGGCGGAGCTTGACCATCTTCATGCCCATCGTCCTGATGACCCGCCACCCCCCCACCGAGGTGCCGAAACCCATGAAAAGGGCCGAGCCCACGATGACCCAAGTCGGCACGTGAAACTCCTTGATGAAGCCTCCCACCAACAGCGCCGCGGTGATGATACCCATCGCATTCTGCGTGTCGTTGGTCCCATGACTCAGGGCCATAAAGGCAGCCGATGCAATCTGGCCAAAGCGGAAGAACCTGTTGACACGGGAAGGCATCATGTTTCTCACGATCCAGAAAATGAGGACAAGCAAAATGTATCCTCCGACGAAGCCCAGGACCGGTGAGACGAGCATGGCGATGAATATCTTCTTCAAGCCTGCCAGCTTCACCACCCCGAGTCCATGCGCCGCACCCGCCGCGCCGACGATGCCGCCCACCAGCGCGTGGGTAATGCTGATGGGTATGCCTGCGTAGGTGCAGCCGGCGCTCCACACACTTGCGCCCACCAATGAGGAAATGACTACCACCTGGTCCATGGCTGAAGGGTCCACAACCCCTTTGCCCATCGTCTTAGCCACGGCAGTGGTGAGAAAAGCCCCCAGAATATTCATGAGCCAGGCGAGGAAGATGGCCTGGGCGGGAGTCAAAGCGCGGGTGGAAATGGTGGTGGCGATGGCATTGGCCGCATCGTTCATGCCATTGAAAAAGTCATACGTCCACGCGAGGGCGACGACGATAGCTAAGAAGGTCAGACTGTCGAAGGGGTGCATCGCCTCCTGCTCACACGTTCTTCACCGAAATCGCCTCCAGCACGTTGGCCACGTCCTCACAACGGTCCGTGGCCAGCTCCAGATCCTGATAGAAATCCTTGAGCTTGATAATCTCAATGGGGTCAGTGCAGTTGTGGAAAAGCTTAGCAAGCCCGTGGCGGAACACCCTGTCCCCCTCATTCTCCAGGCGATTGATTTCGATGCAATGCACGCACATTTGCGCTGGGTGGCGAAGGAGGCTTACCCCGCGCACGATCTCCGCCGAGGCCTCAGCGATGATTTTCGCCAGTTTCACGGCATCCTCGCCAGGGTTGGTCAGCTCAAAGAGATAAACGCGGTCAGCGGCAGAATCAACGAGGTCGATCACATCGTCTAAGGCCCGACACAGGGCGTAGATATCCTCCCGATCGAAAGGGGTGACAAAAGTGGTGTTCAGCTTGTTGATGATTTCGTGGGTGAGCTTGTCCCCCTTGTGCTCCAGCTCTTTGATCTGGCGGCCAAAGCGCTCGGCTTCCTTGCCGGACTCGAGCATCTGCACAAGGAGCTGTGCCGCCTCCTGAATGTTGGCAGCAGCCTCGGCAAACATCTCAAAAAACCGCTCATGCTTCGGAAGAATCTTCATCGGGTGCGCACCTCGCCATTGAAGGAAATCAACTGCCACGGAACAGGAACGGGCGGACAATATACAAAACCCAATCTTCCCTGTCAAGACATTATTTCCCCTGCGGCGTGCTGGCGCCGGGCTCCGCCCTGGCTTCCGCCAACGGGATGATGCGTGCAAGGCACCGGGTGTGCCGCGGGCTATCTTGGCTTTACGAGTGGTCACTTGCCGGCCCAGGCACCGGTCAAGCCAGGGGCACACCGCTGATCACCTTGCGGAATCGGGACCAGTCACCCGGGCACAAGAACGCCGCCCAGTTTGATCCGGCATGGGCGGCGTCTTGATGTGGACGACAGAGCAATTGTCTTCTGGCTCGCTCTGCGCAGAATTCAGGCCCTCGCGTATGCCTCCCAACGTTGACGCAAGTTGGGGTCGCGGACGGTCTCCAGCAGGTAACCGGCAAACTCGCGCCCGGTGGCTCCGGTGTCTCTACCGGTGATGACCAACCGCTTCTCGAACTGCCCACAGATGTCCAGGGCCATTTCTAAGCGCTCGGCCTTGTCCGGGTAGCCGATGTGGCGGAGCAACATCGCGCCGGCGCGAATCATACTGCAGGGGTCTGCATACTTGCCTCTGCCCTCTTTGATCATGCGCGGCGCCGAACCGTGGATGGCCTCAAACATGGCGTAGCGCTTGCCGATGTTGGCGCTGCCCGCAGTGCCCACCCCGCCCTGGAACTCCGCCGCCTCATCGGTGAGGATGTCGCCATAGAGATTCTGCAGGACAATGACGCGGAACTGGGTGCGGCGCTTCGGGTCCACCAGCTTGGCGGTCATGATGTCAATGTACCAACCTTCCCAGGAAATCTCGGGGTAGTCTTTGGCCACTTCGCCGGCGACCTCCAGGAACAGTCCGTCGGTGGTCTTGATTACATTCGCCTTGGTGACCACGGTGACGCTGTTGATCTTGTTCTTGTGCGCATAGTCGAACGCCATGCGAATGATGCGCTCTGCCCCCTGGCGCGTGGTGACGGTGAAGTCGAAGGCCAGGTCCTCGGTTACTTGGATACCCTTGCTCCCCAAGATGTAGGCACCCTCGGTGTTCTCACGGAAAAAGATCCAGTCGATTCCCTCCTTGGGGACCTTCACCGGTCGAACATTGGCAAACAGGTCCAGGGCGCGCCGCATCGCCACGTTGGCGCTCTCGATGTTGGGGTAAGGACCTCCCTTCTCTGGCGTAGTGGTCGGGCCCTTGAGGATCACGTGGCACTTCTTAATCTCCTCCAGCACGTCGTCAGGGATCGCTTTCATGTGCTTGACGCGATTCTCGATGGTCAAACCCTCGATGGTTCGGAAGACAACTTTGCCAGACTTGATTTCGTCGGCCAGCATCTCCTCCAGCACCCGCTGTGCCTCAGCCGAGATGATAGGCCCAATCCCGTCGCCGCCGCATACTCCGATGATGATAGGCTTGAGGGTGGAGTAGTCGATCCAGTCCTGGGCCTGCTTCATCTGCTCGACGCGCGCCAGCTGCTCCTCGACAAGCTTGCCAAAATGAGCCTTTGCCCTCTCGATTGCTTCCTGGTTCATCTTTTGTCCTCCACTGCAAAGCCTGGTCGCTGCTCGCCCAATAGCTATTGCTGCCCTCTCGTGTAGTTCAACAAGCCGCCAGCAAGGATGATCGCCCGTTGTCGTTCACTCAACTCGTACACCAGCTCCAGTTCCTCGCCTGTGGCCAGCTTGCGCGCTATGAGCGGCTGCCCTTTCAGCAGACGCATCTTCAGCTCTGGCAATTCTAATTGGTCCCCTTGGGCGAGACGCTCATAGTCCTGTTCGTCCTTGAAGCGCAGCGGCAGGATGCCGAAGTTGATGAGGTTTGCCGTGTGAATGCGCTCCAAGCTCTTGGCGACCACCGCCTTGACCCCAAGGTACATGGGACAAAGTGCGGCATGTTCTCTGGACGAGCCCTGGCCATAGCTCCAGCCGCCGACCACAATGTTGAACACCCCCCTTTCCTTGTTCTTCATGCAGCGCTCCGGGAAGGTGGGGTCGATCGGCTCGAACACGAAGGTTGCGTACTTGGGAACGTTGGAGCGGTACTTGAGGCGCGAGCCAGCAGGCATGATGTGGTCGGTGGTGATTTTGTCGCCCACCTTCAGCGCCACTTCCGCGCGCAGGGCATCCGGCAAGGGTGTGTTGGCGGGCGGGTCACCGATGTTGGGGCCTCGGAGAATCGCCACCTTTTCGGGATGCTCCGCAGGCGGAAGAATAAGGCTATCGTCGATGGTGAATCGCTGCGGCATAGGGATGGCCGGGTAGCGCATTCCCAGATCCCGGGGATCGGTGATCACGCCGGTGAGCGCACAGGCCACGGCAGTCTCCGGACTGACCAGGTAGACGTTTGCCGACTTTGTGCCCGAGCGCCCCTCAAAATTGCGGTTGTTGGTGCGGATGGATACGGCATTGGTCGGAGGAGCTTGGCCGTTGCCAATGCAAAAGCCGCATGTAGCCTCCATGATGCGCGCACCTGCGGCGATGAGGTCGCTCAGCGCGCCGCTGTCGGCAATCATGCGCAGCACCTGCTTGGACCCCGGGGCAACGACAAAGCTAACCTCCGGGTGCACGGTGCGCCCTTTCAGCACTGCGGCCACGGTCAGCAAGTCCTTTACCGAGGAATTCGTGCAGCTGCCGATGCACACCTGGTCAACCTTGGTACCCGCTATGTCTCGGACGCGGCAGACATTGTCGGGGCTGTGCGGCTTGGCAATCATCGGCTCGATGGTGGAAAGGTCCAGTTCGATCACCCGGTCGTATTCGGCGTCCGGGTCGGGGGCAAGCGGCACCCACACTTGTTCGCGGCCCTGCGCCTTCAGGAATTGCCTGGTTACCTCATCGCTGGGGAAAAGCGAGGTCGTCACCCCCAGCTCGGCACCCATGTTGGTGATGGTCGCCCGCTCCGGCACCGATAGGGTCGCAATCCCTGGCCCCCCGTATTCGATCATCCAGCCCACGTTGCCCTTAGTGGTGAGCATCTCCAGTACTTTGAGGATGACATCCTTGGCAGCAACCCAGGGCTGCAAGCGACCGGTGAGCACAATCTTCAGGACCTTGGGATAGGTGAGATAGAAAGCGCCACCACCCATGGCTACCGCCACGTCCAGACCCCCGGCGCCGATGGCCATCATCCCCAAGCCGCCGCCTGTGGGGGTATGGCTGTCAGAGCCGAGCAGCGTCTTGCCCGGCACGCCAAAGCGTTCCAAGTGCACCTGGTGGCAGATGCCATTTCCCGCTTTGGAGAGATAGATCCCGTACTTGGCAGCCACCGACTGCAGGTAGCGATGGTCGTCGGCGTTCTCGAATCCGTCCTGGAGCGTGTTGTGGTCGATGTAGCTCACCGAAAGCTCAGTCCTGACGCGAGGAATCCCCATGGCTTCGAACTGCAGATAGGCCATGGTGCCGGTGGCATCCTGGGTAAGGGTCTGGTCGATGCGGATGGCGACCGGTTCACCAGCCTTCATCTCCCCTTCCACCAGGTGAGCAGCGATGATCTTTTGCACAAGGTTCTGTCCCATGATGGCCCTTCGCCCTCCTTTGCGCAACGAAGAGACACCCCAACAGGCAAAGGGGCTGCCCTCAACGGTATGAAGGCAGCCCCAGTCTGCAGAGCTACGCTGCGCCGACTTGCTTCTTGACCCAATCGGTGCCCACCGACTTGGGACGCTCGATGGGTGCGCCCATGGCGCGGTCGACGATTAGTTGGGCGCACATGCCCAGAGCGCGCGACACGCCAAACAGCACCGTGTAGTAATCGAACTCCTTAAGGCCAAAGTAGTAGAGCAGCGCCCCTGACCCGGCGTCCACGTTGGGCCATGGGTTTTTGGCCTTGCCGTGGGCCTGCAACACCTCCGGCACCACTGCAAACAGCCGGTCGACGATCTGGAACACCTTGTCCTGCGCGCAGACGCGCTTGCCGAAGGCATGGAAAGCGGTGTAGCGCGGATCAGTGGCCCGCAGCACCGCGTGCCCATAGCCAGGGATCACCTTGCCTGAATTCAGCGTGTCCCAGGCAAACTTCTTCAGCTCTTCGTCGCTGGGCACGCCTTTGTACTTCTCCAGGATCTCTAACACGAATTTCAGGCATTCCTGATTGGCCAGCCCGTGCAGAGGTCCGGCCAAGCCGTTCAGCCCCGCAGAAACGGCGTAGTAAGCATCCGAAAGCGCCGAGCCCACCAGGTGGCAGGTGTGGGCGCTCACATTGCCGCTCTCGTGGTCGCTGTGCAGCACCAGGTACAGGCGCATCAAGTTGGCGAACTCCCCGGTGGGGTCATCGAACCCCAGCATGCGCACATAGTTGGCGCTCCAGTCCAGTTTTGGGTCGCCTTTGATGAGCTTGCCATCCTTGAAACGGATGCGGTAGACACCCGCCGCCACCGCCGGCAGCCGTGCCAAGAGGTTGAGCGAGTCCTCCAGCATCGGCTCCCAGTACTCGGTCTTGGTCATGCCCTCGTCGTACCGCTTGCGGAACAGCGACTCGCGTTCCATCACCAGGATGGCCGTGTCGAACATGGCCATGGGGTGCGAATCTTTGGGCATGGCACGCAGCACTGCCCACACATACTCGGGGACCTCCGCACGTTTGGTGAACTCATTGCGCAGGTCCTCCAGCGCCGCCTTGTCCGGCAGCTCTCCGGTGCACAGCAGGTAGAACACCTCCTCGGGTGTCTTGTCGGTGAGCTGGGCGATGGGTATGCCTCTGATAATCAGCCCCTTCTCCGGATCCACCAAAGAGGTGTCGCAGATGAGAGACTTGACGCCGCGCATGCCGCCATACGCCTGGGCCACGGTGACCTCGGAGATGACCTTGTCGCCGTGCGTCTTGACCAGGTTGGCAATGTCTTCTCGCAAACGCGGAATCTGCTCAGCCAGTTTCTGCTTCAAGGTTGCCATGCGCCGCCCTCCTTTTGGTGCGATTCCTCCTGACTTCAACTATCCCTTTGCAGCTGGCCTTGATGCTGAAGCCGCATGGGTACCCTACTCATCGAGCGTAACAGCCAACCACCCCTGTGACGCAGTCAAGGCCCAACGCCTGTCGATTCCATGCAGAATCACCCCTCTCCCGACGCGCGGAATGGGCTCGGCCCAAGTCTCCTCACGGTCTCTACGAAATCGTTGACCATCTGCTGAAACTTCACTGCCTCGGTGGCCAGGACCCACTCCAGGCGCAATCTTCGCGGGTCAACGCCGAACTGCCGCAGCATCGTGCGCAAGAGGGCGAACCGCCGCAGCGCGCGAAAGTTGCCGCCGACGTAGTGGCAATCGCCTGGATGGCAGCCAGCGATCATCACCCCGTCGGCGCCACGGCGCAGCGCCTCCATGACAAATTCCGGTTCCACGCGCGAGCTGCACTCCATGCGCACCACGGCAAAGTTCGGCTGCATAGGCAGCCGGGCCACACCTGCCAGGTCCGCCGCAGCATCGGCACACCAGTCACAGCAAAGCACCACGACTTTGGGTTCAAACGCGCCAGTCACGCCTCTCTCCTCGCCTCAGATTCCGTCCATCAGGCCAGCGCCGCGCCGATGACCGCCATGAGCTGCTCCCGGGTCCGCCCTTGTTGCCCCATGGCGCCGCTGGGACAAGCCGCCACACAGCAGCCGCAGCCGGTGCACATGGCCTGGATGACCTCGGCGCGCTCCTTGTAGCGCCCGTTCTCGCGCACGCGGTTGATACGAATCGCATCGAACTCGCAGGCGCTCTCGCAAATCCGGCAGCCCGTGCAGAGCTCTTCGTCTGGGTGCGCATACACCCCTTGCCAGGACAGTTCGCCGCGTGCCAGCAGTGCCGTCACCCGCGCCGCAAGGGCATGGGCGTGGGTCACCGATTCCCGCAAGGAGCGCGGCGAATGCGCAAGGCCGGCGACAAACACGCCTGCGCGGGCAAAGTCCAACGGCCGGAATTTGCTGTTGACTTCGGCAAAGAACCCATCTTCATCCAAAGGCACGCGCAACACCTTGCTCAGTCTGCCGTTCTTGGCCGCGACCACTCCGGTGGAAAGAACCACGAGGTCCGGGGTAAGCAGCAGCATTTCGTCAATAATCTTGTCCAGCACAAGCACTTCGAGCTTGCCGTTCCGCTGTCTAACCACCGGCTTCTCCGCTAAGTCATAGCGGAGGAAGATCACGCCGGCCTCCCTGGCCTTGGTGTAGTATTCCTCGCTGAAGCCATAGGTCATGATGTCCCGATTCAGCACATAGACCGCCAGCTCTGGATTGGCCGTCTTGAGGGCAAGGGCATTCCGGATGGCCTGCGCACAGCAGATGCGGCTACAGTAAGGCCGACGCTCATCGCGCGAGCCCACACACAGAATCATGACCACGGACTTGAGCCGCGCGGGGTCGATTTTGCCCTTGGCGAGCCGTTGCTCCAGCTGGGTCTGGGTGAGCACGCGGCGGTTTCTTCCGTATAGATACTCCCTTGGTTGATATTCGACGGCACCTGTGGTCACCACCACGGCCCCATGCTCCAGCTGGCGCTTCGCCCCAGAGGCCCTTCGCACCGTCGTGCGGAAGTTGCCCACGAAGCCATCAACACGTGTCACTTCCGAGCGCAGGTGGGCTGTGATCCGCGGATTCGCTCTGACCTTCTCGATGGTGGTTCGCACAAAGTCGGCAACGTCCAATCCCTCCAAGGTGCGATCGAAGAGCAGCGCGTTGCCCCCGAGTTCTCCGCTCTTCTCCACGAGGTCGACCGCGAAGCCCTGAGCGGCAACGTCGAGAGCCGCAATCATGCCGGTGACGCCGCCGCCGATGACCAGCGCCCGGGGTGTGACCCTGAGCGCGCCACGCGGCGCTGCGACGGCGCTGTGCAAACGCATTGCCGCTGCGTGGAGCAGGAACCTTGCCTTCTCGAGTGCCATTCCGCGGTCGGCGTGAATCCAGCCCACCTGCTCCCGCAACGGTACTACCTCCAACATGCGGCGATCAACTCCCGCCTCCGCCAACATCTGGACGAAACGGTCTTCGTACAGGTGAGGCGAGCAGGCGCCAAACAGCACCCGGTTCAGTCCATGCGCGCGGATGTCCTTCTTAACCTCCGCCAAGGTCGACTGGAAGCAGAGCAGGTCCACCACCGCCACATGAGCAACTCCGGGAAGGTTCCTTGCGGCATTCGCCAAGGCCTGCAGGTCGAGAACATCGCCGATTTCTCCCTTGCACCCGCAGAGAAAGATGCCAATCCGTGGCTCGGAGCCCCGATGCTCTGCGGGGCTCAACACCTGCTCTGCCTTGCCACGCGCATGCCGGCCAGGCTTGACCACGAGGGCTGCTTGTGCGGCAGCGGCAAGTCCTTGGGCCACGCTCTCTGGAATATCGCGGGGGGCAGTGAGGGCGCCGCAGGCAAAGACCCCGGCCCGTCCGGTGGTCACCGCGGAGAAGCCGGGGTATGAAACAAAACCGTGGCGGTTCACCTTTGCCCCCAGGGCAGAGGCGAGCTGAGCGCTTTGCTCCGCAGGGCCTAAGCCTACCGAAAGAACCACTAACTCGAACTCCCGCCGCTGGAATGAGCCATCCTCGGCCTCGTACACCACGACCAGGTTCTTGCTGGCGGGGTGTTCCTCCACCGCCGACACCCGGCATCGGGTGAATTCAACCCCCAGTTCCTGTTGGGCCCTCTGGTACACGCGGTGATAGCCCTTGCCGAAGGCGCGCACGTCCATATAAAAGATCTGCGACTGTATTCCTGCCGCCTTGAGGTGTGCTGCCTCCTTGATGGCAAACATGCAGCAGGCCGAGGAGCAGTAGTCGTGTTCGGCATCCCGGGAGCCTATGCACTGGAGAAAAGCCACCGAGCGCGGAACCTTGCCGTCCGAGGGGCGGCGCACGGCCCCTTGTGTTGGCCCGCCCTCGCTGGTGAGCCGCTCTAACTCAGTGCTGGTCACCACATTGGCAAATCGGCCGTAGCCAAATTGGCTCAGTGACGATGGGTCAAACTCTCGGAATCCAAAGGCAGCCACCACCGCGCCGACCTGTAGCCGCTGGGTGGTCGGCCCGGCCTCCAGGCAAATAGCAGCCGTGGGGCAAATGCGCACGCATTCGCCGCAGCGCGTGCAGGCGACCGCGTCGATAGTGTAGAGGCGCGGTATGCCCAAGCCGTGGCGCACGTACACCGCTTTACGCACGCTCAGCCCCTGGTTGAACTCGTCCTTAACCTCCACCGGGCACGCTGGAACGCAGCGGCCACAGGTAATGCACTTTTCCGGGTCCACGAACTGCGCGCCGGTCACCACGGTGGCCACGAAGGCCCCAGGCTTACCTTCAAGGGCAGTAACCTGGCTGTCAAAAAGCACCTTGACGTTGGGGTAGAAAAGCCCACGCCGCAGGCAGAAGCCCGACACCCCCTCACCGGGCACGGCCGGCAAGAGCTTGCAGAAGCCGCAATCGTCGGTGGGGAACTGCCTGTCGAGCTGCAGCACCTTGCCCCCCACCATCGACGACTTGTCCACCAGGTAGACGGGAACCCCCATATCGGCCAGCTCGATGGCCGCCCGAATGCCTGCAACGCCTGCCCCCACCACCAGCACTGCTTGAGTCTTCTCCCTTTGCTGCGCCACGTGCTTCGTCCCTCGCGCTTCGGTTGCTGGAGATCCCTTAGGCCACGGCCGCCGGTAATACCTTGGCCAACACCTCGTCTGGCCGCACCTTGTTGAGGCGGAAGCCAAGGTCCTTCGGGTCGTAGCCCATGGCAAGTCCTAACACCTGGGGATAGAAAAAGACCGGCAGGGCGATTTCACGCTGAAACTGCTCCTCCACCTTCTTCTGGTTATCTTCGTAGAGTACGCTGCAGAAGGGGCAGATGGAGATGAGCGCATCCGCCCCAGCAGCCCGCACATCGCTCAGTTTCAGGCCCGACAGTCCCAAGGCCGTCGTCTGCTCCACACCGAGGATGGCGCCACCGCAGCAGTACTTCTTGGTCTCGTAGCGGATGACCTCAGCACCGGTAACTGCCACCAGCTCGTCCAGAGAACGCGCCGCCTCGGGGTCGTCGAAAGCGTCATAGTTCCCCTTGGGGCGCACAAAGTGGCAGCCATAATGCGGGGCCAACTTCAGTGCCGTCAGCGGTCTGGTCACGTGGCGGCGCAGATCCTCGAGGCCATAGTCCTCGTACAGAATCCGCGCAAAGTGCTTGACCTTGACGCTACCCCGGTACTGGCGCTTGATCTTGCGCAACTGGCGGTTCACTTGCCGCAACAATTCGGGGTGTTGCTGCAGCTCAAGATTGGTCTCGGTGAGCACCGCCGAACAGGCGCTGCACAGGCAGCAGACATCCAGTCCTTGCTCCTCGGCCACCGCCAAGTTGCGGGCCGCCATGAGCAGAGTGGTCTGCGCATTCGTGGACTTGACTGGAAAGCCGCAACAGGAGAAATCCTCCACGTCCACCAACTCGATCCCCAGCCTGGCAGCTACCGCGCGCACGGCCACTTCGTAGTTTTGGCTGCGGATCGGCACCGTGCAGCCGAGGAAAAGGGCGTACTTCATGGCTGATTGGCCTCCGCCGCTTCGGTGTACTTGCCCATCCCGGTCATGCGGAAGATCTCCTGCACCTCGGGGAACGTCTTCTTGACCGGAGGAAGGCCCAGGCGCTGCCGCTTCTTGTTGTCAAAATCCTCCACCTCATAGAGGCGGCCAAATCTGCCCACCAGTTCTGCCTGCTGGCGAAAAGTGGGGTGGAGATAGCCCTCGCGCGCCGCGATGTTCTTCACGGCAGTCATGATGTCGGTCACGCGCACCCCTTGCGGACAGCGGTCGGCACAAGTGTAGCAGCCGGAGCAGAGCCAGATGAAGTCACTGCTCAGCACCCGCTCCCTCATGCCCAGCAAGATCATGTGCACCAACTGCCGGGGATTGTAGCGCGTGTCCACGGCGTGCACGGGACAAGCGGCTGTGCAGGTGCCGCAGGCAAAACAGCGGGCAATGAGCTCACCACCTGGCTCAAGAGCCACCTCTCGCCAGAAGCCGGGGGTCAGCTCCTCGAATCTGGTAATTGGCTTACCTCTCTTCATATTGGCCACGGTCACGCTCCTCATCGCCTGCGCCATCTACCGTGCGTTCATGATGGCCATGGAGAAATCCTCGGCGGTCACGCCCGGCGTTTCCACTTGCCGGTCATCGCAGAATTCGCCCACCCGCTGGACGATATCCTCAGGCTGCCGCTTTACCCCTTTCAGGGAGTTCTCCAAGCCAGCCAGCTCCTCCTTAGGGTAGAAAGTAAAATCGCCCGAAATGCCCAGGTCCTTAATGCGCTCCCGCTCCACTTCCTGCACGGTGCGGATCAGGCCCCCTGGCGCCTTGTGGATGCCGAAGGAGATCTCCACGCCTTCGCGGATCTTCACGCCTGTGGCCACACGCGGCGTCTTCTTGAAAAGGAACTCAGGTGAATTGAACTCCTTCTCCAGCCGCGCCATGGTTGCCCAGAGCTCGCTGGTCATCTCTGCCGGCTCCAGGGGTCCCACCAGCCGCGTGAAGTGCCGCACCAGGGCACGCTTGATCTCTTCGCGAGGAGGCACGGCGCCGAGCTCCCGCTTCATCGTGGTCAGGTTCTCTTCCATGCTCTTGAAAATCTTGTCGCGGAACTTTTCCTCCGGCACCTTGAGCACCCGCACCATCGTCTCGTAGTCAAAGTCCAAGAGGATGCCTCCGACGAAGACCATGCAATCGCCGATGTCGGCGCCGCCTTCGCCGGCGATCTTCCGTCCCTCCGCGGTCACGATGTCGTTGACCGGCCGAAAGCGGGCCTTGATGCCGAACTCGCGGTAGGTCTCCACAGGCGCCTGGGAAAACCATTCGTAGATCTCGCTGATTTTCTTGGGGAAGTGGGGGTTGGAACGCCGCCAGATGAGCTGGTAAAAGATCTGGTTACCATCCAGATAGGTGGCGCCGCCGCCTACCTCGCGACGCATCGCCGGAATCTTCACCTTCTCCAGGTATTCCAGGTCGATCTCCTGCTTGGCGTCCTGGAAGTAGCCGATGCTCACCAGCGGGTCTTGTGGCGAGACGATGACCAGGCTTTCCACGCCCATGCGTGCCAGAGCGTGAAAGATGAGCATTGAATTCTGACCAGGAAGCTTGTCCAAGTAAAACAGCTGCATGCCGACCTCCGCCTTCGTTTCACCTGAAAACTCGCCTGCTCCAGCTTCCCCTCCCTACAAGTCACCGCGTTCAAGCGCCCGCCGAGCGGAGCGCGTCCCACACCAGGTCGGCCACGTCGCGCACGACGATGTCGCCCTCCCCTGCTTCGGCCAACGAAGTAGCTCCCTTCTTGAGGGTTTGTTCGCAGGTGGCGCAAGAGGTGACGATAGTCTTTGCGCCTGTAGCCATTGCCTGCCGTACCCGGTTGCGCGCCAATTGCGCCGACAGCTGTTCGTTGGAGGAGAGAATGCCGCCACCGCCACCGCAGCAGCGCGTGGTGTTCTTGCTCTTGGGCATCTCCTTCACTTCTGCGCCAATCGCAGCCAGTACACGCCGTGGCTCTTCCACCACCTTCGCACCGCGCGCCAGGTCGCACGGGTCATGATAGGTGACCGTCAGTTCTAACTTCTTGACCTTGTCGGCTGGGAGCTTTTCGGCCACTGCCTGCAGGAAGTGACGCGTCGGGATACCGTACTCCTCCTTCAGGAAAACCGTGCAGGTGGGACAGAAGGTAATGGTCGGCTCTTTCGCCAACATCCCGGCCAAGCGCTTCTTGTGCTCCTCAAACTTGTGGACAAAGCCCAGAGAGACCAGCGGAAAGCCGCAGCAGATTTCTTCCTGCACCTTAGGCTTGAAGCCGATCATCTCGAGTATTTTGAGATACTTTTTCACCTTGTTCGGCCGCGCCAAGAACTGGCAGCCGATGAACACGCGCACCTCCCCCGCTTGCTTGGGCAGCATCACCTCCCGGTCGCCGAAGATGTTGCCGGAGGCCATCACGTTTTCTGCCAGCATGATCTGGCCGGGGAAGGCCAGGCCCATGTCCACCAGCTCGGCGCGTGCTGCCCGCACGATCTGTGGCACTTTGACCTTCGAGGGGCAGCGCCGCTCACAGTCGCCGCACATGGTGCATTCGTAGATCCTCTGCGCAACGCTTTCGTCAGCCTGGATCTCGCCGGTGAGCATGCCGTACGCCAAGATGTTGCGCCCCCGTGCCGAGGTGCCATCCCAAAGAATCTCGTCAAAGGGTGGACAGACGTTCTTGCAGTACCCGCACAGAGTGCAGGTGATGAGTTCGTTCAACCACGGTTTCAGATATTCGCCTTTCATTGCGACACCTCCACAGGGTACCGTAGGTGGGTGATGAACCCATTTTCCCATTCCTGAATCTTGTGCGGGTTCATGATGTTATTCGGGTCCAAGGCCCGCTTGACGGCCTTCATCGCCGCGATCAAGCTGGCGCGCTCCTGGCGGAAGTACGGCGTCTTGGTGATGCCGATGCCGTGCTCGCCGGTCACCGTGCCACCCAGCTCCAGCACAATGTCGTAGATTTCCTGCACGGCCTTGTCCGCCTGTCGCCAGTGATCCGGGTTGGTGGGATCCATGAGCACCTTGGTGTGTAGGTTGCCGTCACCGGCGTGCCCGTAGGCAGGAATTTCGATGTCGTAGCGGTCGGAGACCTCCTGGAAGCGCACCACCGCCTCCGGCACTTTGGAGATGGGCACGGACATATCGTCGGCAAGCATCACCGTGGCGTACTCCTTGCGCAGAGCGCTCAGGGAGGGGATCATCTGCTTGCGGCCCTTCCACAGCTCCTCCAGGCGCTTGGGGTCCTCACTGAAATCCATGGACACCGCGTTGTTCTTCTTGCACACTTCGGTGACCTTTGCCAGCTCCTCCCGCACCGCTTGCAGATTGTTCCCGTCGACTTCGATGAGCAGGATGGCATCCACCTCGGGCAGCCCCAGGCCGGTGGCCTTGTTCACGGCCTTGATGCAGGTGGCCGACATCAGCTCCATGTTCGACGGCAGGATCGGCACCGCGATGATGTCCGACACCGTTTGCCCTGCCTCGCGGATGTGGGCAAACGCCGCCACGCACCCGGCGCGGTAGGTGGCCAAGGGCACCAGCTTGAGCGTGATTTCGGTGACGATGCCCAAGGTTCCTTCTGAGCCCACAAAGAACTTTTCGAATTGGTAGCCGCTGGCCCCTTTCACGGAACGGGCGCCGCACCGGGCAATATCGCCGGTGGGCAGCACCACCTCCAGGCCGAGCACGACATCTCGCGTGGCCCCGTACTTCAACGCCTTGTCACCCGAGGCGTTGCAGGCGACCATGCCGCCCAGCGTTGCCGCCTCACTGCTGGCCGGCCCGGGAATGAAGAACTTGTACTTCTTCAGGGCGGCGTTCAGATGGTCGCAGACCACCCCTGGCTCCACCACGCAGATAAGGTCCTCGACACAGATCTCTTTGATCTTCTTCATGCGCTGCAGGTCGACCACCACGCCGTGGTCGATGGGCACCGAATGCCCGCAGAGGGCAGTACCGGCACCGCGTGGCACAACCGGGAACTTGAATTCGTTGGCCAGCTTCACGATCTGTGCGACTTCCTGCGTGGTGATCGGCTGCACGACCACGTCTGGCACCTCGCGGTGAATGCCACCGTCAAAGGCGTAGACGTAGCGCTCAGCGATGCTGGTCTTGCAGCGGTCCTCGCCCACGATGCTCTGCAATCGTGCGATGACCTCTTTCTTGAGCGCCATGACCTGTCTCCTCTCTTTCGGTTATCCCTCCGGCCGTACTCAGCCCAAGAGTGGCACGGTGATGCTGCCATCCATCAGGAAGATCACCTGGCAATCCGGTCCTTTTTCTACTAACGCCGCATCCAGGGCCTCCTGCACCGTGCGGAACGGCCTGATAAAGATTGCCTCCAGGTCCTTGTCTGGCAAGTCTGTGACCCCCCACACCTGTGCCCAGGTGTTGATCTCCGCCATCTTGGCCGCCTTGTGGTAGCCAAGTTTGAACTCCTCGCCGATTCTCTGGATAGTTGCCTGCGGGGAATCGCAACTGGAAAGGAGCTCGAAGAAGGTGCGCTCGCCGATACCGGTGCGGCACTTGGAGACCATGATGAGAATGCCGCCCTCCTTGAGCGCCAACTTGCCATTGTCCAAGGCCTTCTGCGATTGATACAGATCCACATCCATGGGATAGGGCGCCACGGAGACCACGACGTCGGCCTTGGCGCGAATCTTCACGGCAAAGACCTCGTTGGCCTTGGCAATGCACGCGCGGAATGAAGCGTGCAGGTCGCCGGCGGCAGCTGCATAGATCCGCCGGTCCCGATCCAGCACGGTCTGAATGGAAAAGATCTCCTTATCGGCGATGCTGCGCAAGGCATCGATCATGTCCTCGTGCACCGGATTGCCTTCCAGCGCCAGCGCCTTGGCCTCAAGACGCAGCGCATGCTTGTGGTTCTGCTCGATGGTGGCATAGGAGGCAATACCAGGGAGAAAAGACTTGCGGCCGCCTGTGTAGCCGGCAAAATAGTGGGGTTCCACCGAGCCGATGATGACAATCTTGTGCGCCTCCACGCCCATGCGGTTGACGTACATCTCGGTGCCGTTCACCGAGGTGCCGATGTGGACCATCTCCTCCTGCTTGCGGCAATCGTGGACGTAGATGCGGTCTTTCAGATAGGGGTAGTGGCGCCCAAAGATGAAGTCATACTCCTCCTGCGTCGGCGCCCGGTGCACGCCGGTGGCGATCAAGAAGCGGGTTTTTGCGAGAGGAATCTTTGGCTGGAGGATGTCGAGTATCTTGGCGGTAGGAGTGGGACGCGTGCCGTCGTTGACAATGAAGAGAACGTCTCGGGCATCTGAAAGAAATTCGTCGAAAGGGCGCGATTGCAGGGGCGACGAGATTGCCGCCATGAGTGTTGCCATCTCATCGCCGACCGCCACGGAATTGGGGTGCAG
Source organism: Calditrichota bacterium (assembly GCA_014359355.1). Classification (NCBI taxonomy): domain Bacteria; kingdom Pseudomonadati; phylum Calditrichota; species Calditrichota bacterium. The sequence goes on from JACIZP010000304.1 coordinate 21,418, forward strand.
CACATGCATCACGTGGTGGTCAGCGATCTCGACCTGCTGCGCCTCTTTGCCGTACGGGATCGCAAGTCTCACCGGTGCTCTCCTCACGGAAAGTGGAAAAAACACTCTGCTGCGCTCCCCCTTCATGCTGCGCCCCCTCGTTCAGCAAAGCACCGAGGTCACACGGCGCAACTACTTCTTCTGCTTTTCGCGCTCCACGCGCTCCTTCTCTCCCTCCAGGTACTTGGGGATGTCGCCTATCTTCATGAGGCCAGCGAGCTGGGCATCCAGGTCAGAGGCTTCGATGACCATGATCCACCCGTCGCCGTAGGGGGACTTGTTGATCAAGTTGGCTGTGTCCTCGAGGGCACTGTTCACCTCGGCAATGGTGCCGGTAAGTGGGCTGACAATCTTGCCCACCCACTTGCTGGACTGCAGCTTGCCGACCGTCTCCCCTTCGGAGACCTCATCCCCCTCGAAAGGAAGGTCCACGTAGACGATTTCACCGGAGAGCTTTTGGTAAAAGTCCGTCATCCCCACTCTGGCACGGCCACCACCCTCGGGCTTGACCCACGTGTGCTCCTTGTGGTAGTAGAGATCGTCTGGATAGTCGTACCCTTCAATCTCCATAGCTGCCTCCTAGCTGATGCCTTGATGCAGCACTACATGCCGTGCGCGACTGCGCGAAAGCCGCAAGGCAGTGCGTGACAGCCCTTTGTGCTCCGGGCGCGAAAACCCCGTGGGGCCGCGGTATTATACAAAATTCGCCCCTCAAAGTCAAGCAAAACCGGCCACCTTTGCGGGATAAGATTGCTTCTCAAACTGTATGCCATGCGCCAAAAGATGAAAGTCCGAAGGCGCCTCCACATTTACAGGGATTTGCCACCACCCACGACCGCCCTCCCGGCCTTCCGCAAGCGAGCACTTCCCAAATCTGGGAATACCACTCAGGGCGGTTGGCATTTTTGGGAAAGCACGCCGAGCCTCCTGCTCTGCGCTTTCCGCTTGCTTGACTGGAGAAAATGTCGTAAAATAGGAACACAGCGAAACTTGAGGCGCGGCATGAACGGTCGGGCTCGGCAACAAGAGACTATTCGCACCATCATCAGCCATCGAGGGCTGCGCTATGCAGCCGACTCGCCGTTGGACAATGTGCTCTTGCCGGAGCCAGCAGACGCGCAGGCCTGCGAGGAGTACCTGCGCTTCATGAAGCGTTATTCCTTCCGCTTGCTCCTGCGCGATGTCATCAAGTATCGCGCCGGTTTTCGCGCCGAGGACCTGCTGCACTACTGCTCGCCGCGCAAGGCCCAGCGCTACGTGGAGTATTTGCTCCGGGCAGGGGTAATCGTCCCGGGAGAAAGTCAAAACACCTTCCAGTTGCGAAACCAGGCCGTGTACAGTTTCGGCGATACGCTGGAGTGGTACGTCGCGCAGCTCTTTGCCCGGGCCTTTGCCGCCAATGTGGCCTGGGATGTCAAAGTCTACGATTTGCCGGCGGGCGGGGACTTTGACGTGATTGCCCTCCTGGGTGAGTTGCTGGTCTACGTGGAGACCAAGTCCAGTCCACCCAAGAACATCCATCAGCCGGTGGTAGCGGCGTTCTTCGACCGCGTGGAGGCTTTGGCGCCGGATGTGGCCATCTTCTTGGTCGACACCCATCTGCGCCTGGCTGACAAGATCAACAAAATGGTGCGTCATGAGCTCCGACGCAGGACAGGAGGCCAGGCGACAGTCACCTTGCGGCCGCTCCGCCGCGGGGTGTACGCTGCATCGGCCGGGCTGTTTGTCATCAACAGCAAGCCGGACTTGACCCTGAATCTGCGCCTCTGTTTGCGCCACTTCTGGGCACAGCGCGCCCGACAACGTCTCTTTGGCACAGCACCACAGGAGTGAGGAGAAAGTCATGGAAATTGACCTTGCCAACATCTTCCGCAAACGTCACGCCGAGTCGCGCTCTCTCAGCGCCGAGAACCCTACGGGCGAGAAGGGAAAAGGGGCGATGGCGGAGCCGGATGCAGACAGCCCTGCCAGAGAATTGGGACGCGGTTGGAAGGTGCGCCCCTGCATCAGCATCGCGCCAGGGCAGACCGCGACCCTGATGGACCACGACGGTCCGGGGGTGATCCGCCACATCTGGCTCACGTGCAGCGAAAAGTTCTATCGCGACCTCATTTTCAGATGCTACTGGGACCACCTTGACCAGCCATCGGTGGAGGTACCCCTGGGCGACTTTTTCTGCAACTCCTGGAGCTGTCGGCAGAATATCCTGGCCCTCCCCATCAGCGTCAATCCGTCCGGGGGGATGAACTGCTACTTCCCCATGCCATTCCGCACCCACGCCCGCATCACCGTGGAAAACCAGGCCCCTGAGGAACTGCCCCACTTTTTCTACACCATCAACTACACCTTGGAAGAAGTGCCTGAGGATGCCCTGTACCTGCATGCTCAGTGGCGGCGTTCCAACCCATTGCCCTATGGCTGTGAACATGTTCTCGTGGATGGCGTGCGCGGCCAGGGGCACTATGTGGGCACCTTCATGGCCTGGCAGCAGAACAACGCCGGCTGGTGGGGAGAAGGCGAAATCAAGATGTTTATCGACGGCGACCAGGACTTTCCCACCATTTGCGGCACCGGTACCGAGGACTATTTCGGCGGTGCCTGGTGTTTCGGCGAGGACTTTAGCGGGCCTTTCTGCGGCTTTCGCCAGGTGGTGAAAAAGTCTGGCGAACCAGGAGCACGCATGACCTTGTATCGCTTTCACTTGCACGACCCGGTCTTTTTCTCCTCTGAGCTAAAAGTGACCATGCAGGCCCTCGGCTGGCGCAGCGGGCGGCGCTTTCTCCCCCTGCAAGATGACATTGCCTCGGTTGCCTACTGGTACCAGAGCCTGCCGCCAGCGCCGTTTCCACCTTTGCCGGATCGAAATGCGCGGGAGATCATTTGAGGGAGTGGCAACCTTCGGCCTTAGGCCATGGCAAAAATCCCATTAGACATCCTCTTTGCTGATGAGGCGGTGCTGGCGGTAGACAAGCCGCCAGGAGTGCTCACCATTCCGGACCGCTGGGATGCCAGCCGGCCCAACCTCTTGTCTATGCTGCGTGCCGTTCATCCGGGGGAGCACATCTTGCCGGTGCACCGCCTGGACGAGGGCACAAGCGGTGTGGTGCTCTTCGCAAGGGGGAAGGAGGCCCACCGTGCGCTCTGCCTCCAGCTCCAGGAGCGGGCCATGGTCAAGGTCTATTTCGCCATTGTCGCTGGGGAAGTAGCACACGACGGCACCGTTGCGCTGCCACTTGCCGGCGACGCCCGGCGACGGGGGCACGTGGCGGTGCGCAGCGACGGCAAGGAATCGGTCACTGACTACCAGGTGGTGGAACGCTTTCGCGGGTACACCTTGCTCAGGGTAGTGCCGCGCACCGGCCGCACGCACCAGATCCGCGCCCACCTGCAGGCCGTCGGGCACCCGCTGGCGGTGGATCGCTCCTATGGCGGCCGGCCTGCCATCTACCTCTCGGAGCTCAAGGCGCACTACAAGCGCAAACACGACCAGGAAGAGCGACCCCTCCTGAGCAGATTGGCACTGCATGCGGCTGAGCTTCATTTTGTCTCGCCCAGGAGCGGCAAGGTAGTGGTGCAGGCCCCGCTGCCTAAGGACTTTCGCGCCCTGCTGCACGCGCTGCGCAAGTATCGGCCACTGCCAGACCGGGAAGTCGGCCAGGCTGGCAGGAGGAACACCTGAACCAACGGCCGCCCGCAATTGCCCGGCGGACTGGCCCCAAAGGCCAAGCGTAATGTCTCGAAGGGCAGACCGACATCCTGCACGCTGAGCGGGCAACGTGGGGGAGGACTCTCGCTGCAAAGCGGGAAGGCCAGGGTGGCCAGCGTAACGTGCGAGCTGCGGAAAGCCCCCGCGACGGGTGAAAACATGCGCGCGGCGATGCATCGAGGAAACGGCATGGCGAGCGAGCGCTGCAAGCTCTGTGGGCAAACAGGACTGGTCAGTCGCGCTTTGGGCGTCTGCGCCGCCTGCCTAGTGCGGCGGGAAGCACAGGCGAAGGAATTTGTGCGACAGGCGCATGCCGCCGCACGTCGACCCTTTGACCTGCCGGAGGAAATCCCCGCGGCAGCCGAGGGCGTAGCCTGCAAGGGGTGTGGCAACCGCTGCCGCATCCCTGACGGCGGACGCGGCTACTGCGGGTTGCGGCGCAACAACCGAGGCAGACTCCTGCAGCAGGCGGGCACGGCACGCAGCGCCTTAGTGAGCTGGTACCACGACCCTTTGCCCACCAACTGCGTGGCAAGCTGGGTCTGCCCGGCCGGGGCCGAGGTCGGCTATCCCGACTTCTCCTATGCTCCCGGCCCTGAGCACGGGTTCACTAACCTCGCCGTTTTCTACGAAGCGTGCACTTTTGATTGCCTCTTTTGCCAGAACTGGCACTACCGCGAAGCAAAGCCGACCAACAAGCAGCGTTCTGCCCGCGAGCTGGCGGCAGCCGTGGACCGGCGAACTGCCTGCGTCTGCTACTTCGGCGGTGACCCTGCGCCGCAGGTGGCGCACGCCTTGGCGGCCTCGCGTCTCGCGCTCCGTGCCAACCAGGGGCGGCCGCTGCGCATCTGCTGGGAGACAAACGGCAGCGTCACCCTACCTGCCCTGCGTCAAATGGCCGAACTCTCGCTGCGCAGCGGCGGCTGCATCAAGATCGACCTCAAAGCCTTCACGCCGCAACTGCACGAGGCGCTCTGCGGCACGAGCAATGCCCAGACTCTGGCGAACGTGGCATGGCTGGCGCGACTGGCACGGCAACGCCCTGCAGTGCCGCTGCTTGTAGTCAGCACGCTCCTTGTGCCGGGCTACGTCGAAGCTGACGAGGTGCGCCGCATTGCAGAGTTCATCGCCGCGCTGGACCCGGACACCCCCTATTCGCTGCTCGCCTTCTACCCCCAATTCTTCATGAGCGACCTTCCTGTCACTTCGCGGGACCGGGCCTATTCGTGCCTCGAAGCGGCCCGGGCTGCTGGCCTGCGGCGCGTCCACTTGGGCAACCGGCACCTGCTGGGCCTGTAGAAAACAGGCGCCGGGGCGGAGCCCTGCTTCAGGCCCAAACAAGGAGCCGACTGCCAGATAGCGTCGGCGCCGCTCCTCCCTCGCTCCATCTGCCAAAGCAGCCATCCCCTTGACGGGTAGAGGGAGTTCGCCGACCGTACCATCCGCCCGGGCGCTTCCGGGACGACCTGCGCGGCAAGAACGCGGGGCAGACTTATCCCCAGCAGAAAGCCAGAGGACTGCAGCCGCCTGCGGATTCTCCCCGCTGTCTATTCGCGAGGGCCCGCGGTCCACGGAGCATCCGCTCTTGGTGCGCACCCACTCGCCGCCGGGGTTCACATCCGCGCAGCTGCCTGTTCCACCCAGTCCAGCATACCATCCAAGGCCGCCAGCACCTCATCGACTTCGTGCTCCCGGATGGTGAGCGGCGGCAAAAGCTGGTTCACCGACTGGTCGTTGTTGGCATAGATGCAGAGCAGCCCAAACCGGAATCCTGCCAAGGTGAGCAAGGGCCCCATCGCCTCGTGGGCGAGCTTCAGTCCCATCATCAAACCGCGCTGCCGTACCTCCACCAGCACCGCGCCGTGCCGTTCCTTGAGTCGCGCCAGACCATCGGCAAAGCGCCCGGCCATGCGCCGCACGTGCGCTAAGAATTCGGGTTCCTCCAGGATGGCAAGCACTTCCAAAGCCACATGGCAGCCGACCTCTGCGCCGCCAAAGGTGGAAATGTGGATGAAGGGGTTCTCATGCAAAAAGGCGTTGAGGTGGTCCCTGTAAATCGTGGCAGCGATCGGGTACAGTCCCCCGGACAGCCCTTTGGCAGTGACCAAAATGTCGGGGACCACCCCGAAAGTGTCGATGCCCCACACGGCCCCGCATCTGCCCAAGCCGCTCTGCACCTCATCGATGATCATCACCGCCCCATGCTGATCGCACAGGCGACGCACGCCGGCAAAATAGTCCTCAGGTGGCACCACGATGCCCATGGTGGCAGGAATGGTCTCGAAGATGACCGCGGCGGTGTCGGCGTCCATGGCAGCTGCCAATGCTGCCAAGTCACCGAAAGGCACTTGCACAAAGCCCGGCGCCAAGGGGGCAAAGGGCGCACTGTACTTGGCATCCCCTGCGGCTAGGGCAAACCCGGTGTGGCCATGATAGCCACCTTGGGCGCAGATGATCTTCGGCCTCCGTGTGTGGGCCCGCGCCATTTTGATGGCCATGTCGATGGCCTCGCCCCCTCCTACCCCGAACACCACCCTCTTCAGATCCCCTGGACAGAGCGCCGTCAGCCGCTCGGCCAGCAACGCGCGATGCTCGCTGATGAAGTGATGGTTGCCAATGTCCAGTTCTTCCAAGGCGGCCTTCAGCGCGGCGACCACCCGCGGATGGCGGTGGCCGAGGTTGAACACCCCGCCGTTGCAGTGGCAGTCAATGAGGCGTTGCCGGCCCGCCACATCCCACACGTACACGCCCTCTCTCTTGCCAAACACAAAGTCGATGCCGGCCTTGCGGAAAAACTCAACCTTGCCGCTGGATACGTGCCGGGCAAAGCTCTCGATGATCCGCTCCTTGGCCATGCTACCGATTGCAGCCATCTCTGTCCTCCTCTACCGCTTGATCTTGTCCGGCAAGATGTACGGGTACTCGCCGCGCAGCACCCATGTGCGCAGAAGGCGGTCGATCTTCCTCATTCCGAGGTAGAGCCGCCAGATGAGGGCGTCCTCCCGGTAGTAGGCAGCAACTTCCTTTTCGCCGATTGGGGCAATGCGCAAGTCGGCCGCTTCGTGGGCGAAAAAGGCGTTGGCCACGCGCAGGACCAAGGGGATGAGCTCGGGACGCTGCTCCTTGTAGAAATTGGCCGCCAAGTCGACCACCACGCGCCGGAAATCGTAGTAGCGGTCGACCACGTCCTTGAGGAAAAAGAGACGCAAGATCCAAACCAAGAAGGACGGGGCGCTGCGGAGAAATAGCTCCGTGTCCAACTGTTCCACGCCGTGCACGCGGAATAGCGGCGTGCTGGTGTCGAGGTAGAGGAGCGGCGCCTGGGCAATGTCCTGCCCGCTTCCCTCCCACAGCGCAGGGGCCCAGTTGGAAATCTGGCCGTCGATGGCAACCTGCAGGTCCGTCTGGCGCCCATTGAAGAGCCACACCTTGTGCAGCTCCTTGAGCACGCGGCCTACCAGGAGCTCGACCTCCTCCGGCGCCAGCCGGTGAATGAGGCGATTACCGATGAACTCGGCTGGCAACTGCGCCTGCACGATGTAGAAAACAGGCCGCCCGGTGCGGCCCCTGATGACCTGGTAGCCGTGCGCCGGCAGCGAAAGGCCGATCTCCTGCTCCAGGAGCCGGCAGTACTCCTGGTAGACGGACGCGTAGCGGCGCACCTCCTCGTCGTTCAGAAACAGAGGCATGCGCTTGAAAGCGAAGCCGCGCAGACCCTCGGCCTCAATGGCAAGCACGGTGCTGATTTCGCCAAAGCCCAACACGCGCGCGGGAATGGCGCTCCGCTCCGGGAAACGTGGATCGAGTCCGCACTCAAACCGCTCAAGGAGCTCGGCATCAACTACAATCGGTGAACTTCCTGTCGGCCTCATGCGCGTATCTTCTCCCTGTCCGTGTCAATGTTCACTCAACCCCCAGCGCGCCGGTAAGACCACAGCACAAAATACAGGCTCTTTCCCGGCCAGGCTACGCAAGCGAGGCACCATGGGCGGCGCGTGAGGCTACCGCCCGCCGGTTCCGCAAAGCGCCGAGATGAGCCCCATGCGCGAGCACAGCGCACCCGGCTGGCACCTGGTGCCGGTCAAGAAGTCAGGTCATGGCGCAACGGGCAAGGCCAAAGAGTTGGCGCTACCTCTGGCTGGTGAATCCCTGCAGATTCACCAGCGGCAGGATGTTCTGCGGCAGGACCCCCCACTGAATGTTCGGCGCCAACTTTTGCACGAACTCCCATTGGATGATGGTGGGGTTCTTGCTCAGCGCAGCCTGGCGGATCTCTATGCTCTTGGCGTCGCCCTCGGCCGCCACGATCTTCTGCTCCTTGCGGATCTTCTCCTGCTCCAGCTTGTTCTTCTCGGTGGTGATGTTCTCTAAGGCGATCTGCTTCTCCTCCAGCGTCCGTGCATACTCCGGCGTGAAGGTGATGTTGCGCAGCACCAGCTCGTCCAAGATCAGACCGTTGGCGGCAAATTTCGGGGCGAGCTCGTCAAAGAGCGCCTGCTGGGCGTCGTAGCTGCGCCGGGTGTAAAGGTCGTACGAGGCGAACTTGGTGGGCACGCGCCGCCCGGAGCCACGGATCTCCGTCTTGACCACCTTCTCCACATAGTCGCGCTCGGTGCCGAGGTTCTGCAGAATCCATGGCGCCATGCCGGGCTGGATCATGAAGCGCGCGGTGATGCCGACGCGGATCTGCTGCCCGTCGGAGGTGAGGGCGCTGATGACCACGTCCGGAAAATCGGCGCGGCTCTGGCTGGGCTCGTCGGAGGCTTCGTAGGTCTTCTTGATGGTGGGGAAGATGACTACCCGGTCCACCACCGGGATCACCACGTGCATGCCTGGCGGCAGCTCGCGATGCACGGCGCCGAGCCGCTTGACCACGCCCACCGTGCCTGCCTGGATGATGACCACCGCATCGATGATGAGCACAAGAAGCACAATCGCCGCCAGCGCCAGGAGAACGGTCTTGCTGCCAATGGCGGGGAGTTTCACTCCTCTCTGGCGTAGCGAAGCCAGCACCAGCTGCAGCACGAACAAGAAGATGAACGCTGCGATCAGATAGCCTGCCATGGTTACCTCCAAGGTTCGGGTACAAAGCCACAACAGCAGAGCATCGATGCACGCAATGTCAGCACGCAG